>NZ_JBSFHA010000099.1:0-39537 GCF_053596855.1 Streptomyces sp. NPDC001617 | reverse complement strand
GAGAAGAGGGCCTACGGCCACAAGACCGAGCACCGGCTGCGGATACGCGCACCGGTGCCGCCGGCGCGCTGGTCGTGTCCGGGGTCGGCCACCGACTTCCCGATCCTGATGGCGACCTGGAAGCTGGCGCCCGCGCTGGCGGCAGGCAACGCGGTCGTGCTGAAGCCGGCCGAGCAGACCCCTGCCTCCATCCACTACTGGCTGAGCCTGGTCGCCGACCTGCTCCCGCCGGGCGTCCTCAACATCGTCAACGGTTTCGGCGTGGAGGCCGGCAAGCCGCTGGCCTCCAGCGCCCGGGTGGCGAAAGTGGCGTTCACCGGGGAGACCACGACCGGCCGGCTGATCATGCAGTACGCCTCGGAGAACATCACCCCGGTCACCCTCGAACTCGGCGGCAAGTCCCCGAACATCTTCTTCGAGGACGTCACGGCGCACGACGACGTCTTCCGGGACAAGGCCCTCGAAGGCTTCACCATGTTCGCCCTCAACCAGGGCGAGGTGTGCACCTGCCCGTCCCGGGCGCTGGTCCAGCGCGGCCACTACGCCGAGTTCATGGAGGCGGCGGTCGCCCGCACGGAGCAGATCAAGACGGGCCACCCGCTCGACACGGACACGATGATCGGCGCGCAGGCCTCCAACGACCAGCTGGAGAAGATCCTCTCGTACCTGGACATCGGCCGGCAGGAGGGCGCCAAGGTCCTCACCGGCGGCGAACGCATCGAGCACGACGGCGAGTTGAAGGGCGGCTACTACGTCCAGCCGACCATCTTCGAGGGCGACAACCGCATGCGGATCTTCCAGGAGGAGATCTTCGGACCGGTCGTCTCGGTGACCTCCTTCGACGACTTCGACGACGCCATGAAGATCGCCAACGACACCCTCTACGGCCTCGGGGCCGGCGTGTGGACCCGCGACATCAACACCGCCTACCGCGCGGGCCGTTCCATCCAGGCGGGCCGCGTCTGGACGAACTGTTACCACGCCTACCCGGCGCACGCGGCGTTCGGCGGTTACAAGGGCTCGGGCATCGGGCGTGAGACGCACAAGATGATGCTGGAGCACTACCAGCAAACGAAGAACCTGCTGGTGTCGTACTCGCCGAAGAAGCTGGGCTTCTTCTAGACACCACATAAAGGGCGCCTGACCTGAACAAATGCCCGTCAGGCGCCCTTCGCGGCGCACACGGTGCTCCGCGGGACACCGGCCCACTCGGCCATCTCACCGGCGTTCACGTGGCTCCTTCATCGAACCGGTTCGCCAACGCATTCACCGCGCCCACCAGGCAAAACGGTTGACGCGTCCCGCTTCCCCATCTTGCGTCTGCCCGACTTCACGAACACCGTTCGATTTTCGGACAACTTCCCCCACCGGACAGGCAATCGGGCCCCTGGGCCCGAACAAGACAGAAGAAGAAGCCGCACGGGAACAGGACGCCGAAGCGGCACAGGTGAAGCGCCACCTCACGGGCGCCTGAACGCCGCAGAACGCCATATCCGCGCTGCGCGCAAGGCTGGCGTTGGTGCACTCCCCCGACGGGAGCCGGTACCGGATCATCACGACCGACCTGTGCATCGGCTGCGGGCAGATCTGGGACCAGGCCGTCAACAACGCCAGCCGCAACATCGTGGTGTGGGAGCGTCTCGTACTGGGCAGCCAACGCGACCCTCAACGGCATACTCAAGCACCGTATCCACTACGCCCGCACGACCGACTTCCACACCATCACCACCCCTCAGGTGTACATCGACCGGCCCGGTACCCAGGGCATCATCGACACCCAGATCGTCGAAGTTCCGGCCGGAGTCGGCAACTACCGCTACGCAGCCCGATGCGGATGAAGGCCGACGGCCGCAACGAGTGGGCCCTCCACCTCGACCAGTACGCCTCAGGGGGCGGTTGCACGCCGGTCCTGACGACCGACCCGTCAAATCCCGCGGCCTACCGGAAGCGGGCGTCGGGAAGCTACAACATGGGCGGCACTAAGAAGCGACACGGCTGGATCCTGAACCTGACGGCCGCCGAGGAGAGGTGTGCTCGCCCGCCGGCCCAACATCTCCACCTATGACTTCCAGCTCGCCCACACAGGCCGCAGCGACGCCACCTTCCGCGTGACGAGCTGACCGACCGCTTCACATTCCCCCTTCAATACATCCAATGTTTACTTTAGCCGTCAGGGTGCTGACCATGTAAGTGGTGGGGACCTGCAAAGAATTGTGTCACGGCACTAGACGAGAGCAAGGCTCGTACTCGTTAATACATCCCATGTATTAGGGGCGCGAGCCGCGCTGTCGCCTTGCCCGCAGCCGTCGAGTCCGGGCGGGGTTCCGACGACCGAACAGGACGAATACACAGTGCCGGAATCCATCTCACGAAGATCAGTTCTTGCCGGAATGGCGGCCATGACGGTGGCCGCAACGGTCGGCTCCGCCGCGCTGGCGACACCCGCGTATGCGGCGGCGGCCGCCACGCCCCTGCCGCTCCCTCCCCTGCGGATCCCCAAGGTCGACCTGGGCCTGGAGCAGCAGCCCGACTCCAAGATCCAGTGGCTGATGGACGCCAAGCTGGGCATGTTCATCCACTGGGGTGTCTACTCGGGCCCCGCCAAGGGCGAGTGGTGGATGCACAACGGGCCGGTCACGCCTGCGGACTACCGGAAGTACGTCACCGACGCGACGAGCGAGCAGTTCACCGCGGACGCCTACAACCCGGCCGCCTGGGCGCAGTTGGCGAAGGACTTCGGGGCGAAGTACACGACGCTGACCACCCGTCACCACGACGGGTTCGCGCTGTGGCCGCTGAACCACCCCAACGCCTGGAGCTCCGGACAGGCACCGCTGAACCGTGACTTCGTCAAGGACTATGTGGCGGCGGTGCGGGCGGCCGGGCTGAAGGTGGGCCTGTACTACTCGCCCATCGACTGGCGCTACCCCGGCTACTACGACGTCACCGGCACCAACTGCGCGAGCAACCCCTGGAATTACACCACCGATCCGGCGCACAAGGAGAATGCGCGGATCATGAAGACCGAGGTGTACGAGTCGGTCAAGGAACTGGTCACCCAGTACGGCGTGATCGACGACCTGTGGTGGGACGGCGGCTGGATCGCAGAGAAGGGCAGCGACGCGGACGGCGCGTTCTTCTGGGAGCCGGGCCAGTTCCGCGACATCGCCAACCCGTGGCCAGTGGACGCCACTTACGGCGAGACGGACTCCAGCGGCAAACCGCTCGGACTGATGGGCATGGTCCGCAAGCACCAGCCCGACATCGTCGCGACCTCACGTTCCGGCTGGAAGGGCGACTACGACAGCGACGAGGGCCCGGGGGTCCCGACCGGGGCGATCCGCACCGGCCGACTCGTCGAGAAGGTCTTCAGCATCATCGGCACGTGGGGCTACTCCAACACCGCCGTCATGAGCTACGGCACCGCCTTGAACATCCTGGTCAACTGCTGGGTGCGGAACATGACGGTGATGGTCAACGTCGGCCCGGACCGGCACGGCACCGTTTCCGAGGCCCAGGCCGGCCTGCTGCGCCAGATCGGCACCTTCATGACCGCCTGCGGTCAGTCCGTCTACGGCACTCGCGGCGGACCGTGGAACCCGGTCGACGGCCAGTACGGCTTCACGTACAAGGACCACACCTTCTACGCCCACCTGCTGCCCGGCTACAGCGGCACCGCCTTCACCAGCCCGTCGATCGGGGACGCCCAGGTCACGCGGGTCTTCGATGTGCGCTCCGGTGCCAACCTGACGTACTCGGTCGCAAGCGACGGCCGGATCACGATCAGCGGCATCGACCGCACCACCCATCCCCAGGACAGCGTCGTCGGCGTCACTCTGGACCGCGCCGTGCAGCCGGGCGACATCGCCGCCGGCCGGACCGCGACCGCCGACAGCGAGGAGACATCCAAGGGCAACACCGCGGCGAAAGCGGTCGACGGAGCCACCGCCACCCGCTGGTGCGCCAACGACGGCAACACCGGCCACTGGCTCAAGGTCGACCTCGGCTCGACCCGCTCGCTGACCGGCACCCGGATCGCCTGGGAACTGGACAAGACCAACTACCAGTACAAGATCGAGGGCTCCCCCGACAACAGCACGTGGACCACGCTCGTCGACAACACCGCCACCGCCGGCACCAGCCAGGTCCAGACGGCCGTGTTCCAGGCCCAGGCACGCTACGTCCGCGTCACCGTCACCGGGCTGCCGGCCGGGGTGTACGCATCCATCCGCAACCTGGAGGTCTACGACCGGCCCTTCACCGCGGACCTGGGCACCTACAAGGTGATCAACCGCAACAGCGGCAAGGCGCTGGACGTCAGCAACGCCTCGACCGCCGACGGCGCCACACTCATCCAGTGGCCCTACGGCGGCGGGGCCAACCAGCAGTGGAGCCTCCTGCCGAACACCGACGGATCGTTCCGCCTCGCCAACGTCAAGAGCGCCAAGCTCCTGCAAAGCCCGGGCAGCACCCAGGGCGCCACCCTGACCCAGGAATCCGACAACGGCGGCGACAACCAGTGGTGGAAGCTGGTCCCCTCGGCCACCAGCGGCTACCACCGGCTCGTCAACGTCCGCACCGGCTGGTGCGCCGACGTCGCCAACGCCTCCACCGCCGACGGCGCCAACGTCATCCAGTGGCCCGGCACCGGCGGCTCCAACCAGGACTGGCAGATCGTCAGCCTCTGACCGGCCGCCCGCGAGGCCGTACCTGACGGCGAAAGCAAGCAATGACGGCAAGGCAGCAGGCCGCCCGGCACCGCGGGCGCCGGCTCGGCTTGGTGGTGGGGGCCCCGCTGGTTGATCGCCGCGGGAGTTCTCGCATACGGCACGGAATTCGGCACGTTCGGCGATGGTTCCCGGTCGCAGGCGGCCGCGGCGCCCGCGGTTTCCGATGACGCGATGGCGCAGGTGGCCGCGATGCAGCCGGGCTGGAACCTGGGCAACAGCCTGGACGCCGGCCCCGACGAGACGTCGTGGGGCCAGCCCCGCACCACCAAAGCCATGCTCGACAAGCTCCGTTCCCAGGGTTTCCGCAGCATCCGCATCCCCGTGACATGGAGCGACCACCAGCGATCGGCGCCGGGCTACGCCCTCGACAAGGCCTACATGAGCCGCGTCAAGCAGGTCGTCGACTGGGCCCTGGCCGACGGCCTCTACGTGATGCTCAACATCCATCACGACTCATGGCAATGGGCGAGCAAGATGCCCACCGACCACGACCTCGACGAACTCAACACGTCCTTCCACGACATCGTGCGCAAGTCCGGCGGCAACAACCGCAAACGGCTGCTCGTGCTGTTTTGTGACCAGTCAGGAGAGAACCGTGCCCGAACCTTGGGCGTTGCCCTCAGCAACCGCCAAGGGACAACCCGCTCAACCGACCGCGCCAGGCAGGCGAGCGGCGGGCCTCGAAGAGCGAGAGCGCCGGGTGGACCGTCGAGGAAGCAGCACCGGTTTCACGAGCCGATGCCGGTCGACGCCGCTGCGGGCGTTGATGACAGCGATCAGCAGGTCGACCGCTTCGGCGCCCACCCGGTCCGGATTGAGGCTGAGCGTGGTGACGGGCGGGGTGGTCGTCGCGTAGTCCGGATCCTCACTGACGCACGCCACCAGCAGATCCCGCGGCACTCGAAGACCGTGGTGGCGAGCGGCCGCGAGGATGTTGTGACCGGAGTCGGAGTAGACGCCGACGACAGCGTCCGGTCTTGGATCGCGGTCGAGAAGTCGGCTGACCGCGTCCTGTTCGGCCGTGAAGTAGTCAGGCAGTGAGGCGTACTCCTCCACCAGGGCGAGCATGCCGTGTTTGTCGCACCACGACCGGTAGGCGTGCGTGATCAGGTCCGGGTACGCGTCGTCGTGAAGGGGCGCGGAGAGCCCGATCCGCCGGGCACCGCACTGCGTGAGGTGGTCGAGCAGGAGGTGCAGGCCCGCTTCGCAGTCGGCGTCCACCCACGCGTCGCACCAGTGCGGCTGGGGCGGCCGGCCTTCGCAGACCATCGGTATGCCACGCTCCCGCAGGATGGAACGTACCGGGTCTTCCGCGCGCGGATCGACGTGGATGACGCCGTCCATCGGCGTGTTGAGCCACATCCACGGTGATATCGAACTCGGCATCACCTGGAGCAGGTAGCCGCGTTTGTGTGCCTCCGCCATGGCGCCCAGCGCCAGCTGTGCATAGTACGGGATCACGGTGTACGGGACGGGAAGGTCGCCGTACGTCGTCATGGTCAGGCCGAGCACTCCGGTGCCGCCGCGGGCCAGGGCACGGGCCGTGCTGGCCGGGGCGTAACCGAGTTCGCGTGCCGCGGCCAGCACCCGCTGCCTGGTCGTCTCGGACAGTCGTCCGGTGCCGTTGAGCGCATTCGACACCGTGGCCGTGGACACCCCGGCACGTGCGGCCACGGCATCCAGCGTGGGACGCCGCCAGGCACGCGAGCTCGTCATGTGCACCCCATGTTCCCCAACAACCCCGTGACGGCTTGTGGCTATGCCCTTGATCAATCAGCGTGCCGGGCGACGGCGGCCGGACCAGCCGCTGGGTGAGGAGTTAATCAGATGGCAGATGTCTTCGACGGCGCCTCTGCGACACCCGCGGGCGGACCGCTCCACCGGCGGACGTTCCTGGCCGCAGCCGGTGCGGGTGGCGACCGTGATCCTGAACGGAAGAGTGTTCACCGCAACCCACGGCAGCGCGCGAGCGCAGGCGGTGGCCGTCGGCAGCGACGTAGGGATCCTCGAGGTCGGGTGCGACGCGGACATACGCCGGCGCATCGGCCTCCTTACCGTCGTCATCGACGCCGGCGGCGGTACCGTCATGCCGGGCCTGCAGGACGGCCACATGCACCCGCTCGGTGCGGCCGCGCAGGCCTGCTGCCCGCGGGCACCGTGGCCGACAAGAGGCTGCTCGACTCGCTGCAAAACAGCAGGGCGTTCGCCCTCGCGAAAATCGACCGCTCCACCCCCGATCCGGCGGGCGGTCAGATCGTTCGCGACGGCGCCGGGGAACCGACCGGCCTGCTCAAGGACGACGCCCAAGGAGCGTGCCGGAGAAGGACATCCGCGCCACCAAGGTCCGCTACACCCTGGTCTCCGGACGAGTGGTCCACGACGCGGCATCGGAGACGGGACGGGCCCGGGCCGAGGCTGCGCAGCGCATGGGCGAGCTGGGCGCCGACGGGTGACGTCGGTTGATTCGGGGCCTGGCTACTTCGCCCCGCCGACTGCGGCGGGGCGAAGTGCACGAGCCGCTCGACACCTTTGCCGGTGACCTTGACGGACTCGGGGCCCAGGTCGTTGACGGCCGCCATGTCGCGCCCTGGGGAAGGCGGCATCAGCGTGCCGGTCGCCGCCGAAGCCAGGGCCAGAAAACGCGCCCGGCTGATTCTCATGTGCGCGCTCCTCCCCCTTGGTTCCCCTGGGGCGATACCCGTGTGGGATTGGGGAAGGGCGGGACGGTGTCAGCCGATGGTCCACGGCTGGGCGACGAACGTCTGAGGCAGGCTAGACGGGCGTCGACACCGACGGCACGAAAGGTGCCCCGTGTCCCGGCACGATCAGCGCCGGGACGAGGGCCAGGACCTTCTCCCTGGCCGCCCGCAACTGCTCGCGGTCGGGCGCGAAGGGGTCGTCGGCCGGTCCCTCGGCGGTCCACCACAGATGAGTCAGGACCACCAGGCCCTCGTCGGCCGTGACCAGGGTGCTGACGTCCTCGGCGGTGTGGCCGGGGGTCGTCATGAGTGTGATCGACGGCGACAGCTGGTATCCGTCGGCCGCACGGTCCTCCCAGATGTCGTCCTGGTAGATCGCCATGTGGTCGTGGAAGCGGGCTCGGGGGAACAGGGCCGCGTTCAGCGTGTGGTCCGGGTGGTGATGGCTGAAGATCACGTCGGTGACGTCTTCCGGGTTCAGTCCGTGCCGGGCGAGCGGGTCCAGGATGAACCGGCGGTCCGCGACCATGCCGGGATCGACGATTGCGACCGTCTCGCCGTCGAGGAGCAGAGTGACGGTGCCGGCCACCCGCTCGTCGGCGTAGCCGGTGGTCAGGACGTGAAGGGCAGCGGTCATGAAAGGCTCCTCGGGTGAGGTGATGGGTGTGGTGCGGGGCCGTACGAGCCGGTCGCCGGACAAGGAGCTCTGGAAGCCGGTGAGCAGGGTAGGGAGGCCGGTGTCGAAAGCGGACTCGGCCCGGCGGTGGTCGGTGAGGGTGTCTTCGAGTACGGCGCTGAGGTGAGGGGCGGTCTCGCGGGCCACGTCGGGGACTATCACCGGCAGCGCGACGAGGTCGAGGGCCGAGCCGAGAAGGAGACTCTCCAACGCGTTGATCAGGGGCGTGACTTGGCCGACGGTCAGCAGGGGTTCGGCAACCTGCTCGTACATCGCGTGCAGGAAGGGCTCCGGCGGCGGGCCGTGGCGCGCAGGGGGCTCCGCCCAGGGTTGGGTGGCGAGAGCCGCGCGGCAGGAGGAGGCGTGGGGAAGTCGAAGGTGCTCCGTGGCCGACCCCTCCCCGCCGAAACGGCCGGCTACGGCCCCGGCTTCCACCGCGGCCGTAGCCGGAGCCGAATCACTGCGGTGGTACGGCTCGGCGTTTCCAGGCGTGCCAGTCCGAGCCGGACGCCGTTATGCCCCGGCCGTCTCGATGAATTCGCGCACGGCGGTGCGCGGGTCCCCCGAGCGGACCAGTGCCTCGCCGACCAGTACCACGTCGGCTCCCCAACCGCGGTACTCCGCTACGTCCTTCGGGCCCGTAACTCCCGATTCCGCGACCCTGACCGTGCCTTCCGGGATGGCCGTCACGAGGTCGGCGAACACTGTGCGATCCACATCCAGCGTTGTCAGGTCCCGCGCGTTGATGCCGAGGAGCTCGGCTCCCGCAGCGACAGCGCGCCGCACTTCGTCGGCCGTGTGCGCCTCCACCAGCGGCGTAAGACCCAACTCCTTGCACAGCCCGATCAAGTCGGCGAGCTGACGGTCGTGCAGGGACACGACCATGAGAAGCGCAAGATCGGCGCCGTGCGCACGGGCCTCCCACAGCTGATAGGGGTCGACGATGAAATCCTTGCGCAGGACGGGCACATCGACCCGGGCACGTACGGCGTCCAGATCGGCGAGAGAGCCACCGAAACGCCGGCGCTCGGTGAGCACGCTGATCGCAGCGGCGCCGCCCGTCGCGTACTGGGCCGCGAGGGACGCGGGGTCGGGGATGTCTGCCAGCGACCCCTTGCTGGGGCTCTTTCGCTTCACCTCGGCGATGATGGACACCCCGGGCGCCCGGAATCCGGGCAGCGGGTCGAGTGCGGGTGCCGCGTCAGCAGCCCGGGAGCGCAGCTCCGCCAACGGCGTCGCACGCTTGCGCTCTTCCAAGTCCTCGCGAACTCCCTCAAGGATCCCGTCAAGAACGCTCATCGTCATCTCCCTGTCGAATCGTCTGCAGCTGCGGACGTCCCCCGGCTCGAGTGAGGCCGTGCATCACTTACGTCCGAGTCGTGCTCGAAGAAGGTCATTCGGATCGATCATGGCGTGCTTACCGGCCCGCCACGGGGAGCGGAAGTTGAACTTCTCGCAGATGGTCCGGAGATAGATGCCGGAAACCGCCGTCGGCAGGGCTCACGCCAGGCCGAACCGCTCGGCGTGCACGTGCCGGTCGGGAACCTCCAGCCTGCGCAGGGCGCCGAGCACGGTCGAGGTCATCGCGGGTGGGCCGCAGACGTACACGTCGCGTTCGGTCATGTCGGGAACCAGGGCACGGAGACTGTCCGGCTCGAACGGCGAGTTCCTTTCCGCCGTGCGGCCGGTGAGCAGGTGCAGCTGCCCACCGCGGTCCGCGACCAGGGCTCGTACCTCGTCGACCAGCACGGCGTCGTGCTCGCTGCGCACCCGGTAGAGCACGACGACGTCGCCGGCCAGTTCCTCCTCCAGCAGGGCTCGAACCGGCGTGATGCCCACTCCTCCGGCGATCAGCAGTGCACCGGGCCGCGTTCGGTGCAACGAGGTGAATGCCCCGTACGGTCCCTCGACGAACGCGCGGCTGCCGACCGGGACGTGCCGCAGGCCGGCGCTGGTGCTGCCGACCGCCTTGGCGGTCAGGCGCAACGTGCGACCGTCGGGTGCCGCCGACAGCGAGAACGGATTCGCCTGCCACCAGTGGTTGTGCCCGGGGAACCGCCAGATGCAGAACTGGCCGGCCCGGGCCGGCAGCCTGTCGAGGTGGCGGCCGGTGACGTGCACCGACACCACGTCGTCCGACTCCGGGACCACTGCGGTGACTTCGAATCGGTGGTAGGCGTTGCGCCACAGAGGCATGGCGATCCGGCCCGTGACCAGGGCACCGAACGTGCACAGCCACAGGGCCCACCAGTAGATTTTCGCGGGCGCGGAAGAGCTGAAGGTCGTGGTCTCCTGCAACTGGTGGACGAACGACAGCCCCAACGCCACATACAGCAGCAGGTGCAGGCCGTGCCAGGTCTCGTACCGCAGCCGCCGCCTCACATACCGGGCAGAGACCGCGGCGACCACGACGACGATCGCCGCGGCCCCCATCCCCAGCAGAGAGGCCGGTACTCCGGCCAGCGAGAAGAACGTCTTTGTCTTGGAGTCGCCACTGAGCCTGGCAAAGCCCAGGACCACCAGCGTGGCGTGGGTGAGGATGGTCCACAACAGGGTGAAACCGACCCATCGGTGCCACACCGTCAACCTGTCCATGCCGATGCGGCGGTCGAGCCACGGCAGCCGGGCCACCAGCAGCAGCTGGAACAGCATCAGCACGGCGGCGTGCAGGCCGAAGAACTTGGCGACCGTGAGCACCCCGTTCTGGCCGGTCCCGGCGGCGAGGAACAAGACCTCGACGATCGCCAGGTTGACGATGACGAACGTCCACAGCGCCCACCGCGCCGCAACGACCGGATGTATGGTGCGTTGCCGCACGTGTGAAATCGTCGCCTCCACCGCTTCCCCTCTTGTTCATGTGACGTACTCGCGCCCGGCACCGGCGAGGTCGTGAGGACCCCGGCGCCCTCGCCCGATACGGCGCCGATCGCGGCAGAAATACTGAACTTGATCTGTAGGGCGTCGACCGTTGCGGTGCCGCGGTCGGCACCAGTCCCGGCCGCCGCCGCTGCGTAGGTTGAGTGATTAAGGCCTTAACCACAAGCCGTCCCAGGACTGTTGTGGTGCACATGCACAGGCCTACGCGAGACCGGCAACATACATGGGATGTTAGCTGGGCGGCACCAGAGATGACTTGGACGGCCAACAGGCCGCAGAAGAAGCATCCTTGGGTGACATCCGGGTAGGGAAGCCCCGCGCCACCGATCCCTTGACCCCTGAAAATCTCCGCATTCATGGGATGTTCCAGCCGGGGATCGTGGTATCTATACGGGTGCGCTTGTGAGGCCGCCTCGAACACACCCTTGCGGGTCATACCGTTGGGTGACTCCATCACCTGGGGTGTGGGAAGCAGTACGGGCAACGGCTACCGCGGGCCGTTGTGGAACCAGCTTGCGGCGGACGGCCATCCGCTGGACTTCGTGGGCACGGGGCGGAACGGTTCGATGTCCGACCCCGACAACGAAGGCCACCCCGGATACAAGATCCACCAGATCGCCGCACTCGCCGACGCCTCGCTGACCCGCTACCGGCCCAACGTCGTGACGCTGCATATCGGCACCAACGACCTCAACGAGAGCTACCAGGTCTCCACCGCCACCGCCCGGCTGAGGTCGCTGGTCGACCAGGTCACCGCCGCCGCCCCCGACGCAACCGTCCTCGTGGCCTCCCTGGTCGTGTCCACCAGCGGCTCGGAGGAGCAGTACCGTGCCGCGTACAACCAGGCCATCCCCCAAATCGTCAGGGACGAACAGGCCGCGGGCAAGCATGTCGCATACGTCGACATGAGCAGCCTGACCACGGCCGACCTGGCCGACACCCTGCATCCCAACGACTCGGGCTACCAGAAGATGGCCGATGCCTTCCCTCGCGGCATCCAGGCCGCGGACAGCGCCGGATGGTTGAGGAACCCCGCCCCCGCCCCCGCACGCGTACAGTCCGGCATCGCCGGCAAGTGCATGGACGTCAACGGCGCCAACACCGCCGACGGGACCGCGGTCCAGACGTGGAGCTGCGGCAACGGTGCCAACCAGCTCTGGTCCGCCTACACCGACGGCACACTGCGCTCGATGGGCAAGTGCCTCGACGCCTCCGGCGGGGGCACCGCCAACGGCACCAAGGTGCAGCTCTGGGCCTGCCACGGCGGCGCCAACCAGGTCTGGCAGCCCTACAACGGCGGCTACCGCAACCCCGCCTCCGGCCGCTGCCTCGACGTTCCGGGCTTCTCCACGACCGACGGCACGCAGCTCCAGCTGTGGGACTGCAACGGCGGCTCCAACCAGAACTGGACCACTCTGACCGCCGGGTGACTCCCACTCCCGGGACCTCGGCCCTTCCGGGCTCCGGTCCCGCGAGAACATCGGCGCCCGCCCGTCACGTCGCCGCTGTCGTCCCGAACGGAAGCGGCTCGCCCGAGCGCAGATGCTCCCTCAGCCACTGCTCGGTGTTGCTCACGTGCAGCAGTGCCGCAGCCTGGCTGAGGGTGGCGTCACGGGTGGACAGGGCGTTGAAGATCGCCTCGTGCTCGGCGAGGGTGCGGCCCGCGGCCTTGTCGTCGACCAGACCGCGCCAGATACGGGCGCGCAGGGTGCGGCCGGAGATCCCTTCCAGGAGGGTGAGGAGCGTCTCGTTGCCCGTGGCCGAGACGACGGCGCGGTGGAAGGCGACGTCGTGGGCGTTGAGCCGTTCGACGTCGTCGCGGGCCTCGCGCATGGCGTCCAGGTGCCGCTTCACCTCGGCCAGCTGCTCATCGGAAATCCGCGTGGCGGCAAGGGCCGTGGCCATGGGTTCGAGGAGCCGCCGTACCTCCATGAGGTCCTGCAGGGCGACCGTGTCGCCCTGCAGCAGCTCCACCGCACCGCCCAGCCCCTCCAGGAGCAGGCTCGGCTGGAGGCTGGTCACATACGTGCCGTCCCCCCGCCGGACCTCCAGGACCCGCGCGACGGCCAGTGCCTTGACCGCTTCACGGGCGAGGTTGCGGGACAGGCCCAGCTGAGCGGCCAGGTCCGGCTCCGGTGGGAGTTTCGAGCCCGGAGGAAGGGCACCAGTCCGGATCAGCTCACGGATCTGCTCGATGGCCTTGTCCGTCAGAGACACCGCACATCCCTCCCTCCACCGTGCCCCGCGAGCACGACCGACCTGATCAGCCCCTGCGCGCTCAGATCGTCCCGGAGGCCGTCCGGGACGTGCTGATCATGGAGTTCCACGTTTCGTCCGACCTGTTGCGGAGTCCGCATGCCGAGGGTGACGTTGATGATACTGGGACGGGTGTACGGGAAGGCGATCACGGCGGCGGGCAGGCTGGTCCCATGCGCCGCGCAGACCTCGGCGATCGCCCGGGCACGGGCGACCAGAGCCGGCGGGGCGTCCCGGTCGTCGTACGTCATGCCCTCGGCGGGCCGGTCACGGGAGAGCAGTCCGGAGTTGAACACGTCCACCGCCACCACGCTCTTGCCGGGCGAGCCGCAGGTCGGCCCCGCGGGCCCGTTCCGGCCCACCGCGCCCACCGCGCCCGGCCCAGAGGCTGGGGCGGTAATTGGGGTCGTAGGAGACGGTGACACCGTGGCGGCGGGCCGCCGCCATTGCCTCGTCGGCGACGTCCACCGTGGTGTCGGACAGGCCCGCGAAAATGCCGCCGGTATGGAACCAGCGCACGCCGACCGCGAACACCGCGTCCCAGTCGACGTCACCCTTCGGTAGTTGGGAGACGGCGGTGTGGGCGCGGTCGCTGACACCCGGTGCGCCCCGGATGCCGTAGCCGCGTTCGACGAAGTTGAGGCCATTGCGCGCGGCGCGGCCGATGCCGTCGTCCGGTGTCCACCGCGTCGGCCGTCAGTCGGCTGATCTCCTGGTAGTCCCCCCGCTCCAGATGGGCAACGGTGGCCATCCAACTGCCGCCCACCGCGAGGACCGCCTGATCGGCCAGATAGGCGGTCAGACGGGAGGCGTCGATCCCGCCGGTCGGCACGAACCGCGTCCGGGGGAAGGGGGCCGCGAGCGCTCGCAGCGTCCGCAGGCCGCCGAGTGGCTCGGCGGGGAACAGCTCGACGGTGTCGAGGCCCGCCTTCAAGGCGCGCATCAGCTCGGTGGCGGTGGCGATACCGGGCACCACGGGCACCCTCAACTTCCGGCACTTGGCGATGACTTCCTCGTCATAGCCGGGCGAGACCACGAAGCGGGCCCCGGCCGCCACCGCCCGTTCCGCCTGCTCGGCGGTGCGGGCCGTGCCGACACCGACGGCCAGGCCGCCGTGGGCCGAAATCGCTGTGAGCACCCGCTCGGCGTCCGGGGTGCGGAAGGTGATCTCGACGCACCGGGCACCACCCGCCGCAAGCGCCTCGGCCAGCGGCCCGGCGGTCGCAGTGGACGGCACGGTCAGTACCGGCATCACGCGGGCGTCGGCCAGCAGGGCGGCCAGGTCGGTGCCGGTCATCGCCCCAGCCATCCGCCGTCGACGGGCAGCACGGTGCCGTGAATGTAGGCCGCGGCGTCCGAGGCCAGGAAGACCGTGGCGCCCGCCAGGTCGTCGGCGTTGCCCCAGCGGCCGGCCGGGATCCGGTCCAGGATCGCCTTGCTGCGTACCGGGTCGTCCTGCAGGGCCTGGGTGTTGTCGGTCGCGATATAGCCCGGCGCAAGCGCGTTGACATTCACGCCGTGCGGGGCCCATTCGTTGGCCAGGGCCTTGGTCAGACCGGCGATGCCGTGCTTGGCGGCGGTGTAGCCGGGGACCGTGATGCCGCCCTGGAAGCTGAGCAGTGACGCCGTGAAGATGACCTTCCCCTGGCCGCGGGCCACCATCGTCGCGCCGACCGCCCGGGTGAGTGTGAACTGCGCACTCAGGTTGACCTGGAGCACCAACTCCCAGTCCGCGTCGGCGTGTTCGGCGGCCGGGGCGCGGCGGATCGTACCGGCGTTGTTGACCAGGATGTCCACCGGACGCTCGCGCCCCGCCAGGTCCGCGCCCAGGGCTCGTACGGCTTCCGGGTCGGCGAAGTCGGTCCGGATCGCCTCGAAGGTGCGGCCGGCGGCGAGGACGTCCTTCTCGACCGCGCTGCCGGACTCCTCCAGGTTGGCGCTGACGCCGATGACGTCCGCGCCGGCCTCGGCGAACGCGCGGGCCATGGCCCGGCCGATGCCGCGCCGGGCCCCGGTGACGACGGCGAGCTTTCCCGTGAGGTCGAAGGCGGTCATGCGTCGGCTCCCTGGGTGTCGTCGGTGCAGTCCACGAGTATCTTCATCACGTCGCCGCCGCCTTCCAGGGCCTCGAAGGCGGCGGGCGCCTGGGTGAGCGGGACGACCTTGCTGATCAGCCGCTCGGCCGGGATGGTGCCGTCGGCGACCAGGGCCGCCGCCCGCTCGAAGTCGGAGCGGGCGTACAACCGGGCGCCCACCAGGGTCAGTTCGCGCCAGAAGAAGCGGTGCAGGTTGACCTCGCGGGGACGGGGGTGGATGGCGACCAGGCACAACCGGCCGCGCACTCCCAGCACGTCGACCGCCGTGTCCACGCCGGCCGCCGCGCCGGACACCTCGAAGGCGACGTCAGCACCCGCGTCCCCGGTCCACTGCCGCGTCGCCTCGGACACGTCCTCGGCGGCCGGGTCCCAGGCATGGAGCCCCAACTCCTCGGCGAGCAGCCGACGGTGGGTGTTCAGCTCCACCACCCGGACCTCGGCACCCGCGGCCCGCGCGACCAGCGCGATCAGGATGCCGACCGGACCGCCACCGACCACCACGACCTTCTCGCCCTCACGCACAGCGGCGCGGCCCACGTCGTGCACGGCGACCGCGGTCGGCTCGACGAGGGCGGCCCGGTCCAGGGCGAGCGACTCCGGCAGCCTGATCAGCGTCGAGGCGGGCACCGTCCAGCGCTGCTGCATCGCCCCCGGCGAGTCGATACCGATGAAGTCGAGGTGCTGGCAGATGTGCTGATGCCCGGCGTGGCAGGCCGGACAGGTGTCGTCCCAGCGCAGCGGCATCACGGTGACCGCGTCCCCGGGCTGCCAGCCCTCCACGCCCGGCCCGAGCCGCACGACCCGGCCGGACATCTCGTGTCCCAGGACGGCGGGCGCCTGGACCCGGGCGTCCATGTCGCCGTGGAAGATGTGCAGATCGGTACCGCAGATACCGACGAAGGCGGGGGCCAGTTCCACCTCACCCGGACCGGGCGGCACACCGATCGCGGGAGCCGTGTCCAGGGAGCGGGCGGAAACGTAACGGACGGCGAGAGTCATCGTGTCGTCAGGGTCCCTTCAGCGCGGACGCCGATGGTCAGCAGCAGGTTGGCGTACGTACGGGTGTCGGCGGTGACGATCGCCAGCGCCAGGTCGGGCGAGCGGGCGGCGTCGTAGAACTCGAAACGGCCGAGCGAGTCGACCGGAAGGGGCGCCGGCATCGAGCGGTACTCGGCGATGGCGGGCGGCTCCGGTTCGCCCTCGGGCGGCACCATGACGTGAGCCGACTCGACGGGCAGGGCACGCAGCAGGACGTCGAGCACCGTGGTGACGTCCAGCAGGCCGGGGGCGAGATTGAGATGGACGGTCCGGGCGCGCTCGCCGGTGGCGGTGCTCGCCGGGTAGTGGCCGTCGGCGAGCAGCACACGGGATCCGTGCCCCGCTCCGGCCAGGGATTCGAGGATCCCGGGGTGCAGCAGTTCCGTCAGGAGCACGGTGTCACTTCCTGTGTGTCGGAACAGCCGTCCAGGAGTTCCTCGACGGTGGCGGCCCAGCGGTTCCAGCCGCCCGCGAGGTTCGCGACCGGCCAGTCGGAGCCGAACATCAGCCGGTCGGATCCGAAGGCGGAGAGCAGGACGTCCCACACGGGGCGGATGTCGTCGACGGCCCACCTCGCGTGGTCGGCCTCGGTGATCAGCGCCGACGCCTTGCAGCGGACCTGGGGATGCCTGGCCAGCATCCGCAACTGCTGTGAGTGGTGGGCGTCGACGAGGGTCTGGGCCTCAGACACGGGCGATCCAGACGGGGCCGTCGGGGTAGGCGTACTCCTTGAGGGACGCCTGGTGCATCTGCGCGCTCAGCCCGGGCAGTGTCGGCGCAAGGTAGTGACCGCCGACGATGCGCACCGGGTCGACGAAGTGTTCGTGCAGATGGTCGACGTACTCGATGACGCGGTCCTCGGTCGTGCCGGAGACGGCGACGTAGTCGAACATCGACAGGTGCTGCACCATCTCGCACAGGCCCACGCCACCTGCGTGCGGGCAGACCGGGACGCCGAACTTCGCGGCGAGGAGCAGGATCGCGATGTTCTCGTTGACCCCGCCGACCCGTGCGGAGTCGATCTGCACGATGTCCACCGCGCCGGCCTGCAGGAGCTGCTTGAAGACGACCCGGTTGGCGACGTGCTCGCCGGTGGCGACCTTGATGGGGCCGACGGCCTTGCGCACGGCGGCGTGACCGAGGATGTCGTCCGGGGACGTGGGCTCCTCGATCCAGTACGGCTGGTAGGGCGCCAGGGCACACACCCAGTCGATCGCGGCCTGGACGTCCCATCTCTGGTTGGCGTCCACGGCAATGCGGATGCCGTCCCCGACGGTTTCGCGGGCGGTGCGCATGCGCCGTACGTCGTCCTCCAGGGACGCGCCGACCTTCAGCTTGATCTGGGTGAAGCCGTCGGCGACGGCCTCGCGGGCGAGGCGGGCCAGCTTCTCGTCGGAGTAGCCGAGCCAGCCGGGGGTGGTGGTGTAGGCGGGGTAGCCCCGGTCGAGCAGGTGCCCGATGCGCTGGGCGCGGCCGGGTTCGGCGCGTCTGAGGATTTCCAGGGCCTCCTCGGGGGTGAGGGCGTCGGACAGCCAGCGGAAGTCGACCTGGGCGACCAGCTCCTGAGGGGACATCTCCGCGAGGAAGCGCCAGACGGGCTTGCCGGCCCGCTTGGCGGCCAGGTCCCAGGCGGCGTTGACCACCGCGCCGGTGGCCATGTGGATGGCGCCCTTCTCCGGGCCCAGCCAGCGCAGTTGCGGGTCGTGTACCAGGGAGCGGGAGAACGTGCCGAGATCGGCGCAGACTTCGTCGACCGACAGGCCGACCACGTGCGGGGCGAGAGCGGCGATGGCGGCGGCCTGGACGTCGTTGCCGCGGCCGGTGGTGAAGGCCAGGGCGTGGCCCTCCAGTCCGTCGCCGACGTCGGTGCGCAGGACGACGTAGGCGGCGGAGTAGTCGGGTTCGGGGTTCATCGCGTCCGACCCGTCCAGGTGCTCGGACGTCGGGAAACGCACGTCCAGCACGTCCAGGGCGGTGATACGGGCAGAGGCCGGGGATGCCTGGGAAGAGGACAGGGCGGATGACATGGCGGCAACTCCTGTGAGGTGCGGGGGCGATACGACCCCTGGCGGCGAGATGGGGTGCGGCGGAGGGTGGCGGGCGTCCTGGACGGCCGCCGGTTTCACTCCTGGACCTTGCCGCCTGTGATACGCGAGATGGCGAGGGCGACCAGGATGATCAGGCCGTTGAGAGCGCCGATCCACTGCGCGGGGACGCCTGCCAGCGTGAGCACGTTCTGGATCATGAAGAGCAGCAGGATGCCGCAGAAAGCCCCGAACATGGTGCCCTTGCCACCATTGAGGCTGATCCCGCCGATGACGGCGGCGGCGAAGACGGTGAAGATATAGCCGTTGCCCTGCGCGGAGGCCACCGAGGCCAGGCGTCCGGAGAGCATCAGTCCGGCGAGGGCGGCGAGGACGCTGCCGGTGACGATGACGATCCACAGCACCCGGTCGGTGCGGATGCCGGCCGCCTTCGCGGCGTCGACGTTGCCGCCGATGGCGTACAGCGAGCGGCCGAAGCTGGTCCAGCCGAGCACCACGATCGCGACGGCGAACAGCGCCAGGCAGATCCAGATCGACGCGGGCATCCCGAACCATTCGGCCGTGCCGAGGTAGAGCATCGACTGCGGGAGCTGGAAGAAGGTCTGGCCGCCGGAGATGCCGGTGAGGACGCCGCGCAGCACGATCAGCATGCCGAGGGTGACGATGAAACCGTTGAGGCCGAAGCGGATGATCAGCAGGGCGTTGATCACGCCGATCAGCAGACCCGTGGCGAGCGTGACGGGGATGGCCCAGGCGCCGGGGAGGAGGCCAAGTCCGTGGCCCGCGCCCGCCGGTACCACCAGCCAGGCCGCGACGCCCGGTGCGAGGCCCATGGTGGACTCGAGCGACAGGTCCATCTTCTTGACGATCAGGATCATCGTCTGGGCGAGGACCAGCAGGGCCATCTCGGACATGGTCTGCAGGACGTTGATGAGGTTGTCGGCCTGCAGGAACACCGGGTTGACGATCTGTCCGACGATCGCGATGACCACGATGGCCGGGACGAGCGCGAGGTCACGCAGCCGGGCCAGGGGTATCCGGCCGCCGAGCAGCGCGGTCCGCTTCGCCTCGGGTTCCGGGGCGCCCGCCGCGGCGGTGTCCGCGAGGACGGTTTCAGGCATGGAGGTCCACTCCTTCCATCGCGGCCACGAGGTCGTGGTCGTGCCAGCCGCGGGCGATCTCTGAGGTCACACGGCCCCGGAACATCACCAGGACCCGGTCGCACATGCGCAGGTCGTCCAGTTCGTCGGAGGCGATGAGCACTCCGGTGCCGGTCTGCGCGATCTCCTCGACCTTGCCGAGGAGGAACTCCTTGGAGCGCACGTCCACGCCCGCGGTCGGGTTGATCAGGACCAGCAGCCGGGGGTCGTCGGCCAGGGCGCGGGCCATGACGACCTTCTGCTGGTTGCCTCCGGAGAGCGCGGAGACGGGCAGGTCGGGGCCGGGAGTCTTGATCGCCAACTTCTGGATCATGCCCTCGGCGAGCCGGTCCCGCCGGCTGCGGCTGAGGAAGCCGTTCGCACCGAGCCGCTTCGGCACGGACAGCGTGGCGTTGTCGGCGATCGACATGCCGGGCACAAAGCCCTGATGGTGCCGGTCCTGCGGGACGAACCCGGCGCCTGCGGCGAGCGCCGCGGGCACACTGCCCGGCCGGGGCCGCTTCCCTGCGATCTCCACCTCCCCCGCCGCTGCCGCCCGCAGCCCTACGATGGTCTCGGCGACCTCGGTACGACCGCTGCCGGCGGCCCCCGCGAGGCCTACGATCTCGCCGGCCCCGATCCGGAAGCTGACGTCGTCGTACGCGTCGCCCTGCAGCGCGCGGACGTTCAGTGCAGCCGTGACGCCGGCGTCGAGGGTGACGGCCCGTTCCTCGCGCAGGCCGGCCGCAGCCTCGCCGGTCATGGCGGCGACGAGGTCGGCGCGGGGAAGGTCCGCGACCGGGGCGGTGACGATGTGCCGGGCATCGCGGAACACGGTCACCATGTCGCAGATCTCGTAGATCTCCTGGAGGTGGTGGCTGATGAACAGGAAGGTGACGCCCTGGCGTTGCAGGTCGCGGATGCGGTCGAAGAGCCGGTTGATGGCCGCCCCGTCGAGCTGGGCGGTCGGCTCGTCGAGGATGATGAACCGGGCCCCGAAGGACAGCGCGCGGGCGATCTCGACGAACTGCCGCTGCTCGACGCTCAGTTCACCGGCCGGGGTCTGCGGGTCGACGTTCACCGACCAGGCCGACAGCAGGTCCTGTGCCCGGCGGCGGGTGGCCTGCCAGCTGATGAGTCGGCCGGCTCCGTGGTCGTGCCGGTTCAGGAAGAGGTTCTCGGCGACGGTCAGCATGGGGATGATCGTCGACTTCTGGTAGACGCAGGCCACGCGACGGCGCCAGGCGTCCCGGTCGCCGAGCCGGGGGGCCGGCTCGCCGCCGAAGGCCACCGTTCCCTCGTCGGGGGCGTGAAGTCCGGTGAGGACGGACACCAGCGTCGATTTGCCCGCTCCGTTGCGGCCGACGAGCGCGTGGGTCTCGCCGGGCCTGATGGTGATCCGGGCGCCGTTGAGGGCCACCGTCGGACCGAATCGTTTGACCATGCCCGTCGCCTCGACGACGGGCGGGGCTGCGGGGGCCCGCCCGTCGTCCGCCGGGGCGGGCGCGGGAGTGACTGCTCGCTCCCCGTCGCTCATCTCAACCGCCTTGTTCTCGTGGGCCGTTGTGTTCCGGGGGAGGGATCAGCCGAGGTTGTTGCCCCACAGCGACTTGTCGTCGCTCTTGACGCTGGGCACGCCGCCGTAGGTGGCGCCGTCGGCGGTGACGAGCGGGGCGGAGAGCTGGTCCTCGAGCACGCCGTCGCGGACCTTGATGATGGTGCTGTCGTGGTCGGTCTTGCCGGGCTTGAACGTCTTCCCGTCGATCGCGGCCTTGACGTAGTACAGGGCGTACTTGGCGTACAGGTCGGCCGGCTGGGAGACCGTGGCGTCGATCTTGCCCTCGGCGATGGACTTGAGCTCCTCGGGGATGCCGTCGTTGGAGACGACGAAGACGTGCTTCTTGTCCTTCGGGCCCACCAACAGGCCCTTCTGCTTGAGGACTTGGAGCGTGCCGGAGAGCGCGAAGCTGGCCTCCATGTAGACGCCCTTGATGTCCGGGTTGGCCGTCAGGTCGGTCTGCAGCTTCTGGGCGGCGACGGCGCCGTCCCAGTTGGTGGCCTCGCCGAACACCTTGATGGCCGGGTAGTTCTTCTTCATGCAGTCGTTGAACGCCTCGGTGCGGTCACGGCCGTTGATGGAGTCCAGGCCGCCCTCCAGCATGACGACCTTGCCCTTGCCGCCGAGCTTGGTGCCCAGGTACTGGCAGGCCTTCTCGCCGTAGGCGCGGTTGTCGGCACGCACGACCATGAACACCTTGCCGCTGTCGGGGCGGGTGTCGACGGTGACGACGGGGATCTTCTTCGCCTCCAGCTGGGCGAGGGTGGGCGCGATGGCGGCGGTGTCCTGCGGGGCCATGGCGATGCCCTTGACGCCCTGGCTGATGAACGTCTGTGCGTTGGCGGTGAGTTTGGCGACGTCGTTCTGCGAGTTGGTCGTCTTCAGGTCCAGGCCCAGCTGTTTGCCGTACTGGGGCGTGTACTTGATGTAGGAGTTCCAGAAGTCGGTGTCGGAGCGCGGGTAGTCGACGCCGACCAGCGGCTTGTCGCCCGACGACGCCGAGGTGGTGGAGCCGCTGCTGCACGCACTGAGCAGAGCCAGTGCGGACAGGGCGGAGACGGCTGAACAGAGGGCGGTTCTGAGTCTCATCGATGCTTCCTCGCGCTCGTCCCTGGGCGGGAGATGTTCCGCCTCGACGACATCTGCGTATCGCCGCGCGGTAGAGATGGGATGTTTATAGGCGCGACTCTGACGCACTGTCTAGCCCCCTAGTCAACCTCGAAGTTAAACGCCAGTTCAGAGCCCCTTGGGTGATGCGACCGACAGAAGGGAGAGTCGATGCATCCCATCAATCTGCAGCACTGGCGACCTCAATCAGCCGCGAGACCTCGGCAGACATGCCATGTTTGAGTGATAACAAAACGTGCCAAATCTGACATCAATGGGTCCAATTGCCTGGCGGCATAGTGCCTTTCATCCCTGCACGCTGGTTGACACCCCAGGGAGACATGGCGGACCTTCATGCGTAACAAGCGGCCCGCTGCATTCCCCTGTCCCCTTCTGAACCAGGGATGTTCCATGTCCAGTTCGCTCAGCAGACGCCACTTCCTGGCCGGCGCCACCTGCGTGGCCGCTGCCGCCGTCGCCGGAGATGTGTTCGGCGCCGGTATGGCCCAGGCGGCGCCCAGCACGTACACGCCCGACTGGAACTCGGTCGACCAGCACCCGCCCGCGCCGGAGTGGTTCCAGGACGCGAAGTTCGGGATCTACTTCCACTGGGGCGTCTTCAGCGTCCCCGCATACGAAAGCGAGTGGTACCCGCGCAACATGTACGACGCGGGCAGCAACGCCAATCAGCACCACATCGCGACCTACGGCCAGCCGTCGGCATGGCCGTACCACAACTTCATCAACGGAGCGCAGGACCTGGCGGGCAACTTCGTGAAGTTCGCGCCGAAGCTGAAGTCGGCCGGCGGGAACTTCGATCCCGACGAGTGGGCCCAGCTGTTCGTCGACGCGGGCGCCAGGTTCGCCGGCCCGGTCGCCGAGCACCATGACGGCTTCTCCATGTGGGACAGCCAGGTCAACGAGTGGAACTCGGTGAACAAGGGCCCGGGGCTGAACCTGCTGCAGCTCTTCTCCACGGCCATCCGCGCCAAGGGCCTCAAGCTGCTGGTCGCCATGCACCACGCGTACAACTTCAACGGCTACTACGAGTACGCCCCCGCGCAGACGGACCCGAGCCTGAAGAAGCTCTACGGACAGCTGGGCTCGGCCGCGGAGAACCAGCTCTGGTACGACAAGCTCAAGGAGGTCATCGACCGCGCCCGGCCCGACATCCTGTGGCAGGACTTCAAGCTGGACGCCATCGACGAGACCCAGCGCCTGAACTTCCTGTCGTACTACTACAACCAGGCGGGCAGCTGGGGCCGTGAGGTGGTCGCCACCTACAAGGACGGCCTGAACAGCAAGGGCGAGGTCTTCGACTACGAGCGCGGCGGCCCGGCCGACATCACCACCCCGTACTGGCTGACCGACGACAGCATCTCCAGCTCCAGCTGGTGCTACACCCAGGGCATCGGCTACTACACCATTCAGCAGATGCTGCACTCGTTCATCGACCGGGTCAGCAAGAACGGCAACGTGCTGCTGAACATCGCGCCCATGGCCGACGGCACCATCCCCCAGGCGCAGAAGGACATCCTGCTCGGTATCGGCGACCATCTGAAGCGCTTCGGCGAGTCGTTGTACGGGACCCGCGCATGGGCGGTGTACGGCGAGGGCCCCACGAAGATGGGCGGCGGTTCGTTCACCACCCCGCATGCCGGCACGGCGCAGGACATCCGCTTCACCCGCAACAAGGCCGACAACACCCTGTACGCCACCGTCCTGGGCTGGCCGGGCAGCTCGCTGACGATCAAGACGCTCAGCTCGGACCGCATCAACCTGTCGTCGCTGACCTCGGTGAAGCTCCTCGGCACCACCGCCGGCACCTACATCGACCTGCCCACGCCGGTCCAGAGCTCCTCCGGCCTCACGGTCACCCTGCCCTCCTCGGCGCCGTACAGCGCGGGCGCCTACGTGCTGAAGCTGGCCTTCGCCGGTACGATCCCGGGCCTGCTGCCGGCCGCCGGCGCGGTCGCCTTCACGGACGTCAACTACACCGGCAACTCTGCCGTGTTCGCCGTCGGCGACCACACTGCGGCCGACCTGACCGCTGCGGGACTGGGCACGGACACCATCTCTTCTCTCCGGCCGTCCCCCGGCTATCAGGTGACCGGCTACTCCGGGGACAACTTCACCGGCACCTCCTGGACCTTCACCGCCGACAACCCCGACCTGCGGGTCACCGGCAACAACGACCAGATCACCTCGCTGAGGGTCCAGTTCAACCCGGCGACGTACTTCCGGATCACCAACGTCACCGACGGTCTCGCCCTGGACAGCGGCGGCAACGTCGCCTCCGGGGCCAACCTCAAGCAGTGGACCTGGGACGGCAGTTCCAACCTCCAGTGGCAGGCGGTGGCGGTCTCGGACGGCTACTACAGGCTGGTCAACCGCACGAACGGCATGGTCGCCGACGGCTGGGGCGCCACCGCGGACGGCTCCGCGGCCCGACAGGCCGCCTGGAACGGCGGCACCAACCAGCAGTGGAAGATCACTCACCGGGGCGGCGGCAGCTACTCGATCGCCAACCGCACCACCGGCCTGGTCCTCGACGGCGGCGGCAACGTCTCCTCGGGCTCCGTCACCAAGCAGTGGACGTACGGCAGCAGCACCAACCTGCTGTGGTCCTTCACGGCTGTCTGATCCCCTTTTTCCGCGGCCCCCCGCCGCCGCCCGGATTCCGTTCCAAGTCGACCGGGCGGCGGTGGGTCACCACGACGGTGAGTCACCGCTCTGCTCCCCCACGACCACGCACAGCCGACCGGGCAAAGGAGTCCCCCTGACGGCCAGCTCCATCGACCGCAGACGGTTCCTCACCGCAGCCGCACTGACCGCGGGAGCCGCGGCCCTGCCCGGCGGCCTGCTCCCGGGCAGGGCGGTGGCGGCCGTCCCTCCGCAGATCACACAGCTTCGCCTGGGATCTGAACCCCCGGGTCGGTGAGCGCGGCGCCGGGCAGGACCCGGCGACTGCTCCTCGTCGACAAGCCGAAAAACGTCGGCAACCTTTGTGCTTCCTGTGGCCACTGAACAGTGCACCGTCGACTCGACCATCCGAACGGACAGGCATGCAGACAGCAAGGCAGGCCGCGCGCCGGCGCAGGCGCAGACACAGGCAGCTGGTGGGCACTGCGGTGGCGCTGGCCGCCGCGGGCCTCGTCGCCGCCCTGGTCATGATGTTGCTCCCCGACCGCGGGACCGACGGGGCGTCGGTCGCGGTCGCACGCGCCGCCGGCACCCCGGCGAGGGCCACACCCCCGACAGCCGCCCCGAGTTCCACGGGCACCCCGACCGCGACAGGCACCCCGACCGCGACGGGCTCGCCGACGCTGAAGGCTTCCGAGAACACCCGGTCGAAACGACCGTCGGCCGTGTCCACCCCGCGGGCCGCGCGAACGACGTCGACCACGGCAGCGTCGGCAGGGCGGATACGGCCCGGGAGCACCTACACAGGGGTCGCCACCGCCTACGAAGCCGGCGACGGAGACGGCGCCTGCGGATTCGGCCCGAGCGACGACATGATGATCGCGGCGATGAACACCACCGACTACGAGACGTCCAGGGCGTGCGGCGCGTACGTGCACGTCCGCGCGGGGAACGGCGCCTCCATCACGGTACGGATCACCAACGAGTGCCCCCTGCCGTGCGCGCCCGGGCAACTCGACCTCAGCCAGCAGGCCTTCGCCAAACTCGCCGACCTCAAGGTCGGCCGGATCCCGATCACCTGGAGCCTGGTCAGCCCGAGCACGTCCCAGACGCTGTCCATCAGGTACAAGACCGGGTCCACCCCCTACTGGTGCGGTATCCAGACGATCGGCCAACGCAATCCGGTGACGCGGCTGGAGGTCCACACCGGGAGCGGCTGGCGCCAGTTGCCGCGCACCTCTTACAACTACTTCATCTCCGCCGACGGCAGTGGGTGCGGCGGCACGATCAAAATCACGGACATCTACGGGGAACAGCTGACTGTCAGCGGGATCGCCCTGCGGCCGAACGTCGTGCAATCGACCCAGATCCAGTTCGCCCGGCACTGATCGCGCGGCCGACCCGCGCCAACCGGACACCGGGACACGCGCCCTCGTCGGCCATACCGAAGCCCTGCTGGTTCAGGAGTAGTTGACCCAGCAGGACTTCGACGACCTGCGGAGTGTCGAAGCGCATCGACAGCGTCTTCGCCCTGAGGGACTGTCAATCAGCCGGGGCAAAGAGAGTTTCTTGGCGCAGTGACCCTTGTTTCGCACGAAACGTCTCCGTTACCTTCGCCTGCGAGGTGAAGCGCTTCGACAACCCGCGAGTTCCACCGCAGAAGCCTCGTCAGCCGAGCGGTCGGTGGAGGAACTGGGAGCGCCTCAACCAGTCCTGACGCTTCGTCAGAGATTCACTCGTCTCTCTGTACCCAAGGAAGCCTCATGACGGCACGCAGCATCACCGACCGCCTGGGCGGGCTCGCCTTCGGCGGCGACTACAACCCCGAGCAGTGGGACGAGCCGGTCTGGAAGGAGGACGACGAACTCATGCGCCGGGCGAGGGTCAACCTGGCCACGATGGGCGTCTTCTCCTGGGCCCTGCTCGAACCGGAGGAGGGACGCTACGACTTCACCTGGCTGGACGCCCACATCGAACGCCTCCACGCGAACGGCGTGGCCGTCGACCTCTCCACCCCGACGGCCTCCCCGCCGCCCTGGTTCACCCTCGCCCACCCCGACGCGCTGGCGGTCAGGCACGACGGCACCCGTCTCGTGCACGGCAGCCGCGACACCTACTGCCTGACCTCGCCCGCCTACCGCAGCGCGGCCCGCCGGATCGCCTCCGCCCTGGTTCACCCTCGCCCACCCCGACGCGCTGGCGGTCAGGCCCAACGGCACCCGTCTCGTGCACGGCAGCCGCGACACCTACTGCCTGACCTCGCCCGCCTACCGCAGCGCGGCCCGCCGGATCGCCTCCGCCCTGGCCGAACGGTACGGCGATCACCCCGCCCTGGCGCTGTGGCACGTGCACAACGAGTACGGCACGGTCTGCTGGTGCGACCACGCGGCGGCCGCGTTCCGAGTGTGGCTGCGCGCCCGGCACGGCTCGCTGGACGCCCTCAACACCTGACGCGCGTGTTCGGTGCCGAAACCGGCCTCACGGTCGTGTCGTACATCCGGCACCGACGCCTTCAACGCGCCCGCCACCTCCTGTTGTCCTCTGCCCTGTCCGTCACCGCCATCGCGGCGGCCGTGGGCATCGCCGATCTCCAGGCCTTCAACAAGGCCTGCCGCCGTGAACTCGGCGCGAGCCCGCGTGACGTACGTGCGGCTGTCCCACGGTGGCTTCTTCCTCGGGGCGGCGGCCACGCCACCAGCCGAGACCGCTGGTCGGATCGCCGAAGAAGCTGGGCTTCTTCCAGCCGCACGGAAAGGCGCCTGACCTGGGTTTTCACCCGTCGGGCGCCTTTCGCTCTCCCGCGACTGCCCCCGGGCCAGTCACTCTGGATGGACAGCCAGGGGCGACTCGCCTCGGAGCCGAGGACCGCGGGTGCGGGCCTTCGAAGCAACCGCCGTCGGACAACAGTGGGGACGAAAGGCCACAGGCCGCGGGACGGGCGGTCCTGCTCAGCGCCGGCAGGCTGCGCCCGGTCCGGGTGAACGCGCGTATCGACGCGCCACTGTCCCGATGGCTGTGGCTCTCCGATGGGCGGTGGCCTGCCGCGTCGCCTCGGCCCCCCGTCCCTCGACGGGGGCCGTTCGGCCCAGAGGCCGCACCGGTGGATCGATGCGAAACTGAGCCCATAGGTGAACGGCGTCCCCAGGAGGCAGCCGTGAGCGACTTCGAGCACAGCCCGGCGGAGAAAGAAGCCCGCCGCACCATGCCGGGCCGCCCCTGGACACCCCAGGAGGAGCTTCGCCAGGACGCACTGCGCCGCTACCTCGGGGCAATCGCCGGCGCCGCGGCGGCGAGGAGCACGGAGGAGTCCGAGCTCCCTCACGGCGGGGAACATGCCGAACCACCCGTCACCGCCGCACCCCGGCCGCCCGCCTCGAAACCGGCCGTACTCCGCGTGCGGGACGTCATGCGGGTACCGGCGGCCTCCGTGGCCGGTGACATGCCGTTCCTGGACGTGGCCCACACACTCGCCCGGGAGCAGGTGAGCGCCCTGCCGGTGGTCGACTCCGAGGACCATGTGATCGGTGTCGTCTCGGAGTCGGATCTGCTGGCCAAGGCTGCCGTGATGGCGGAGCCGCATCGGCACGGAGCCGTCGGCAGGCTGTGGCAGCACCGCCTGTACGACAAGAGCCACGGCGACACGGCCGCCACGTTGATGACCTTCCCGCCGGTCACCGTCCACCCGGAGCAGCGGGTGGCGGACGCGGCGTGGACCGCCGCGCACGGCCGGTTGAAGCGCCTTCCCGTGACCGACCATCACGGTCGGCTCGTCGGCGTGGTGAGTCGGCACGATCTGCTGCGTGCCCTGATCCGTGACGACGCCGAGATCCTCGCCGAGGTCGAGTCCCTGGTCGGCCTGCACCTGCCTGATCCGCGCGCGGTCGCGGTCACCGTGGAGAAGGGTGTGGTGACCGTGGCGGGGAAAGTGGACAAGACTCTCGTCCCCGAACTGCTCGCCTCGGTACGGGACATCGACGACGTGGTGGGTGTCGTCGACGACACCGAGGCGGTCTGAACCGTTCACGTCCACGCAAGGTGCATCATTCCCGTGCGGGGCGACTTGAGAGTCGGCGCTGCCGGACAGCGTGGTCGGCCGGGTCGTGTCCTCGCCCTGCTCCGGCACGGTCGCCTCGACGCCGGGCGGGGGACCGCCCCATCGAGCCGGGCCGGAGCTCGCAGGCGGCGAAGTTCGCCATCATGATGCAGTCGGTCTCCGTCTGCCACCCGTTGTCGTGCACCGGCAGGCCCACCACGTCCCGGCCCCCCGGGACGGCCTCCGGGTTGAGGCCCGCCGACGGAAGTGTTCGCCGCATACGCCGCCGACCACGGCCGCGACGACACGCGGCCGTGAACGAGGTCCTGCACAGATCCTGTGGATCAACGTGCTCACCCACGGGGTGGACGTCACCAGCCTCGAGGACGCCGGGGCCGCCCCGCAGGCCACCGTCGCCCGCTTCGGTCGCATCGACGTCCTGATCGACAACGCAGTCAAGTTCTCCGCCGTGTCACTCCTCGTCGCGCAGCCGGGCCGCCAAGGAGGTCAGGGGCTTGGTCTCCTCGGTGTGCCCCAGGCCCGTCAGGTGGGAGATCGCCGCGTCGAGGCGGGTGAGGGCGGGAGCGGGGCGTTCCATGTAGAGGCCCTCCACGGCGCCCGCGAGGCGGACGCACTCGGCCCACTCGCCGGCGTCGTCCTCGCGTCCCGGCTCGCCGAGCAGTGCGAGGGCCGTCTCCAGGGCGGCCAGGGCGTCCTCGTACTCGCCCGCGTAGGCGTTCACCCGCCCGTGTTCGTAGGCCAGGGCGGGATCGAGGGAGCGGCCGCGGGCCTCGTACTCGGCGGCGCGGGCCTCGTCGGCGATCCGGCCCGCGTCGGCGAGGAAGGAGAGGGCGTCGGCCAGGCCGTCGGGGCCCTGCTGCTGGGCCTGGAGGCGGGCGAGTTCGCGCAGACAGCTGCTGAGCTGCTCGTAGCGCGGGGCGCGGGCATGGGCGGCGAGTGCCTGGTCGGCGGCTTCGCGGGCCCGGCCGAACTCGCCGGACTCGCCGAGGAGCATGGCGGTCTCCGCGGCGATCATGGCGTGACTTCCGGGGTCGTCGTCCCAGCCGGCCGACTCGGCCGCGAGGGTGACCAACTCCGCCGTGGCCGCCTTGAGATCCTCCCCCGCGTGCAGTGCCCGGGCGCGGGTCAGGCGCAGCTGCGCGACGAGCCGGTCGTCCACCTCTCCGGCGACGACGTCCGGTTCGGCGAGAAGGGAGTCGAGCAGGGCGATGCAGTCCTCGACGCGGCCCAGGTCGAGGCCGAGCTGGGCCGCGTGGCCGTAGGTGCAGAACGCGTCCGTCCGCCTGCCGCGGCGAAGTCCCAGATCCGCGGAGCGCGTCAGGTGGCGCAGTGCCTCGTCGGGCCGGTCCAGGTGCATACAGGCCTCGGCCAGATCACCATGGAGGCGGGCGGTGTCGATCGCGTCGGCCGGCCAGTCGGCGGCCAGTCGCAGGGCTTCGGTGAGGTTCTCGTACGCGGTCTGCGCGTCCCGGAGACCGAAGTGGAGCCGGCCCCGCAGCCCGAGCGTGCGGGGCAGGTGCCAGGCGGGCCCGTGGGCCGTGAGGCGGTCGAGGAGGGCGTCGATCTCGGTCACCGCGGCGTGCAGGTCGCCGGAGATGGCGTGGGTGCTGGCCCGCAGCAGCAGGGCGCCGGAGATCTGCCCGTCGATGTCGTGCCGGGTGGCGAAGGTGTGCAGCAGGTCCACCTCGGCGCGGACCGGCGCGACGTGCTCGTCGTTCCGTGAGGTCTGCAGACGCAGGCCGAGCACGGTCGCCCGCAGCCGCAGGAGGCGGGCCTCCTGGTACGGGGCGAGGCCGGGCGTCTCCTCGTGCAGGCGGACCATGGAGGTGTGGGCGGCGGTCAGCGCGGCGGCCTTCGCCTCGGCCGCGTCGGCGTCCTCCGCGGGAATCTGGGCGGTGGCGAGCTGGGCGTAGCCTCGGGAGACCGCCGCGTCACCCGACGCTCCGGCGGCGTCGTACAGGGCCGCGGCCTCCTCGTGGAGGGCCGCGGCGTCGGCGAACTCGTCCTTCTCGCCCGCCCGGCTCGCCTCCTCGGCCAGCAGGTCCGCGCGCAGCTGTACGAGCGGGCCGACGGCCGGATCGCCGGGGTGGGTGTAGTCGCGGGCGGCGACAAGTGTGCGCAGCCGCGACCAGCAGGCCTGTGCGTCCGGGTGCCCCTCCTGGTCCAGGGCCCTTGCTCGGAGGATGAGTTCGGGCAGGGAGTCGGGGACTGCGGTGCCCGTGCGGGCCGCGGGTGCGGCGACCTGGGCGGCCGGGGCCACGTCGTCGAGGCCGCGGGCGCGCAGGGTGAGTTCCAGCGTCTCCAGGAGCGGGGCACGGTCGAGGCGGGCCCGGCGGCGGTCGGCGTGGGCCGTGGTTCCGTTGCGGGCGTCGAAGCGGGCGGCGAGGTCTTCGGCGCGGCCGCGCACCTCGGCGCGCAGCCCGGCCACCGTCCAGGTACGGCCCGCGTATCCGGCGGCGGGCAGTTCGCCGTGGCCGAGGTGCTCGACGCGCTGGAGGAGGACCTCCACGCCGGTGAGGAAGCCGAGCTGGTCCAGCGGCGAGTCGACCTCGTCGAACAGGTTCCGGTTCTCGGCGAGCAGTTCCAGGCCACGTGCCTCGTTGCCGGTCAGCGCGCAGAACTCCAGGTGCCGGCCGACCTCCTGGGACATCGAGGGGTTGCGGCGGCAGGCGCGGTAGCCGGTGAGATGCAGTTCGCGGGCCCGGTCGGTGCGGCCGGTACGCAGCAGGGGCAGCAGCGCGTACGAGATGGAGCGGGCGGGCTCCTCCTGACAGGACTCCTTACCGGCCAGGACGGGCTCCCAGGCACCGAGCGCCCGTTCGTCGTCGCCCGCCGTGAGGTGGTACAGGGCACGCTCGCAGATCTCGCAGGCCTCGCAGTCGCTGAGCCGGGTGCGGGGGCGGCCCGCCCACAACTCGTAGGCGATGTCGGTGTCCTCGCCCACGTGGGCGGCGAGCTGGTACGCCTGTCCGTAGGAGGGCTGGAGGGCGAGGCCTGCCTTCTCGTACCGGTCGCGCATCTCCGTCAGCCACTGGCGCAGGCTGGTCAGCGGTATCTCGGGCAGTTGGCGCAGGGCGTGGGCCACCCACTTGAACCGCCAGAACAGCAGGTGGCGCAGGCGCTCGTCGAAGACGTCGGGCTGCTCGTCGAAGAGGGTGAGCAGACGGGCGAAGACGACGGGCGACTTCCGGGGTTCGGAGCCGTAGGTGTACGCCTCCTGGAGTTCGAGGAGCGCGTGGACGAGGACGACGGGCTCGTCGAACTGCTCGGCGGCGTCGACCAGTTCCTCGGCGGCGACGGTGCGGGTGCGGCCGTAGGGGCGCCGGTCGTTCTCCTGGAGCGCCTGGAACAGCTCGTCGGTGGTCTGGGGGGCGGTCGGCATCGTCAGCTGTCCTTGCGGAGGGCGTGGGCGAGAAGGTCGAGGAACGAGCGGTTGATGAGGCTCGACTCGGCGGGCCTCAGCGGGCGCCGGGAGAGCATCGCCGCCTGTCCGTAGAGGGCTTCGGCGCTGGTGCGGGCCAGCTCGGGCTCGCCGATGGTGACGGCGGTGCGGACCAGTGGGTTGAGCTGGTTGAGGATCAGCTGGGCCCGCGGTGCCTCCTGGCGCAGGGCGCCGAGGATGTCGCCCCACACGCCGCCCTGCTGCTCGCGGGCGAGCTGGGAGCGGGTGCGCTCGTGCCGGGCCTCTCGGCTGTCGACGAGGAGGGCGGGGGCGGAGGCGGGCTGGAAGGTGCGCAGGGCGACGTCGCAGTCGAAGACGGCGAGGGCGTCACGGGCCTGGGCGAGGTAGGCCGCGGCGGCCAGTTCCGTCTCCCGGTCGACGGGGTCGAGGTGGGCGGTGAGGGTCGCCGGGTCGAGGTCGGCGACCGTGGCCTCGGGCCTGATCTCGGGCAGCCGGTGGACCAGTTCGCGGTCGTAGGTGTAGCCGCCGTTGACGACGCCGAGCCCGGCCGCCGAGGCGATCGCCGCGACCTGCCGGAACTCCTCCACGCTGGACGTCACGAGCACGGTGCGGTGGGTGCGGGCGAACTCGTCGAGGGTGCAGTGCCCGTCGGTGGTCTCGAACGGCAGCCAGGGCAGCAGCATCCGCAGGATCTCGTCGTCGTGCACCGCGAGCGACTTCACGGCCAGGTGGTGGGCCTGGAGGAAGCGGCCCAGCAGCTCCGGGTCGCTGGCGGCGGCCCGGGCGATCCAGTCGCGCAGCCGCTCGGCGAGGGCGTCCCGGACGGCGGCGAGGGTGTCGTCCTCGTACAGGGACTCGCGGGACGCCGTCGGGCGCAGACTCTCGGCGTCGACGACACAGCGGACGAAGAAGGCCCAGTCGGGCAGGATCTCCTCGGCCTGCTCGGACAGCAGCATGCCCTTGACGTGCACGCGATGGCCGTGACGACGCCCGGCCGGCACCGCCTCGGGCAGCACACAGGCGATGCCCTTCAGGCCCACGGCCGGCAGGTCCAGCTCGATGGTGTCCAGCGGCGTGAACCCGAAGACGTCTTCGCCGTACGCGGCCAGCGCTCGGGAGCGGGCCCCTGGCGTGGGGTACGTACGCGCCCAGGGCGCCGGCTCCGGGTTGACGGGCGCGCCCTTGCCGCCCGTGCCGTCGTCGAAGGTGACCGGGTGGCGCAGCAGGGAGCCGAAGTGGCGGGCCAGCGCGTGCACCTGGGCCGGGCGGGTCCACTCCCCCGCGTCGGCGCGCGGTGTCAGCGTGACGGTGGTGCCGGGCCTGGGGCGGGCGGAGGCGGGCAGGGTGCGGACGGTGTAGCTGCCGTCGCCGCGTCCCCGCCATTCCACGGCGGGGGCGTCGGGCGTGCGGGCGGAGCGGCTCAGGACGTGGATCTCGTCGGCGACCAGGAAGCAGGAGAGCAGGCCGATGCCGAACTGGCCGATGAAGTCGGCGCGTTGCTCGGCTATGCGCTCTGCGCGCTTGCTGCTGCGGCCGATCGTGGCGAGGAAGGTGTGCACGTCGGCCTCGGTGAGACCGACACCGTCGTCCTCGACACGTACGACGGAACCGTCGGCGTACAGGCGGATACCCAGGGCGGATGCGGCGGGTTCAGCGGATGCGGCGGGTTCAAGGGTGTGCCGGGCGGTCAGTGCGTCCACCGCGTTCTGCATCAGTTCGCGAAGGTAGACGCGGGGGCTGGAGTAGAGGTGGTGGGAGAGGAGATCGACGAGGCCGCGCAGGTCCACTTGGAAAGTGCGGTCGGCGCCGGTGTCGGGCAGAGTCATCAGGCAGTCCGGGGTGAGGTGAGCGACGAGCGGCAGGTGGGTGGCGGGTTCAGGCGTTGCGCCGGGCGCGGGCGTACATCTGTTCCGGCTGCGCCATGTACCTCCAGGGCCACGAGGTGTAGGCGCCGCGCAGCTCCTGGAAGACGCGCGGCAGCGCGATCCTCTCGGAGGCCAGCGACAAGGCCATGGCGAACATGTTGAAGTCGCCCTGCCAGCCCGGGCGACGCACATGGGCGGGGTGGAGGATGCTGTGCTCGGCCGCCTCCAGCAGCTCGTCCTGGATCTCCGGCGTCACGAGGCAGTTCTTGCGGTCGGACTCGACCCAGTCCTCGATGTGCGCCATGGCGATGACACAGCCGAGGCGATGGCCCTCGGGGGCGTCGGCGAACGCCTCTCGGGCGAACTCCAGGGCCTGGCCCGGCTCACCGCTCCAGCGGGGCTGTAGTTGCGACACCCACTCGATGTGGGTCTCCAGGTCCAGCGGATCGCGACGCAGGGCGGCGTCGCGTCGGGTCTCGTTGACGGCGGGGCCCAGTGACATGCCGCGGCCGGAGGTGAGGAGGCGGCGCCACGGCGTGACCCATTCCGGCCGCAACTCCGCGGCCTCGAGCAGCTGTTCCTCGGCGATGTGGAGCCGCTCGTGGAAGACCCTCCACTGCTCCTGCGAGACGTTCTTCGCGAGTGCGGAGGTGCGCGCCTCCCAGCCCCAGCTGATGTGGCGCGCCCCCGATATCAACAGCGCCGTCGCCCGGTGCTCCTTGTCCTCCTCCACCGCCCGGCCGATCCAGTCCTGCACACCGTCCAAGTCGGCCAGCTCGCCCAGGACCTGGTGGTCGCGGCCGAGGTCGAAGGGGGCCAGCGCGGCCTTGACCGCCTCCCAGTCCCCCGCCTCGGCGGCCTCCACCAGCGCGAGCACCCGCGTGTCCCCGAGCGCGCGCAGCGTGTACATCCCCTGCTTCTGCCAGCGCGGCGCGGAAAGGGCGTGCGGATCCGCCTCCGGTCTCTCCGCACCCCTACCGAACAGCTTGCCGAACATGCCGCGCCCTCCCCTGGTCCCGCGTGATCGTGAGGGGCAGCATAAGCGGCTCCACTGACACCGTTTCCACAGGGTTTTTCATCGGTGCTTCACGGCGCGGGCCCGTTGCGGAGACCAGGGCGCCCCGGATCCTCAGGACGGCGGAGCCGGCAGCCCGATCCTCCGGTGCCAGGGCTCGGGCCCGGCCGAGCGCCCGGAAGTCGGCCTCGACCGCCGTCAGTTCGAGGACAGTCGAAAGCGGCGGACGCGGGCGCGGCGTCGGGCGGGAGCTTCGCGAGGAACGGTTCGACCGGGCGTAACGGTTCCGAGAACTCGACCCTCGGCTCGTCGGGCGACCAGCGCGCCGGATCCGCGTCCAGCTCGCGGTCCACATAACCGGCCCATTGATCAATGGTGAGCGACATGGGGCGAGGCTCGCCGACGGGAAGGCGACCGGAGTTCCCACCGCGGCAGTTACGACCTGGTCGCGGACCCGATCCGCCTCCTGGACCGCCACGCCGAGCCGGACGACCCGCACGTCCGGGACCGGATCGCGGTCCGGTACGGCTTCGAGAACGGTTTCGACTGTTCGTTCACCCGGCGCGTCTCCGCCGTTCCGACCGTGCGGAGCGGTCCCCGACTTCGCCGGCAACGGCTCCTGGCGCGAAGACGGCTACCCTCCAGCGGCGCGCCGGACAGCCGAGCGGCTCTTCTCCTCACCCGTCGGACGGACGCCCTTGCGGCAGCAAGCACCACTCCATCCCGAGCGGCCGGGTTTCATCGCCGGGCAGGGAAGGTCGCTCGGTGGTGTGGTCCGAGGTGCCGGCGCGTGCGTCACTCCGGCACTGCCGTGCCCCAACGGATGAGGACGGAGGTGTTGGGACGCGGAAGGTGGACCGTGAGTCGTCCGTGGTCCGGGTCCCATTCCGAGGTGCAGTCGGAGACCGTCGGGTAGAGGACGACCGGGCTGACGCGGCTGCCCCGCAGATGCGGGAGGGTGAGGGTGCGGACGGACGCGTCGGATGATCCGTCGGCGTCGCGTCCGGCCGAGAACGGCTCGGCGGTGCGCGATGCCCTGCGCCACACGGTGAGGAGCGTGCCGGCCGGGCCGTGCAGGCCGTGGGTGATCCAGGAGTCGTCCCAAGTCGGCAACCCGAGCGGCCAGAACGGGTGGGCGCCCCCGATCTCCGGCCGGATCCGCCGGTAGACGGAGATCGCCGAGCGGACGAGGTCGAACTGTTCGTCGCTCATGAGGTTGAGGAAGCCGGACAGGTGGACACGGCCGAGCAGCGCGCCGGTGAGGGTGAAGGCGATCTCGTCGAGTGTCTGGTCGGGCTGCGGGTAGGCCCACACGGCTGCCTGCTCCGGGGCCGCGGCGGTGGCGGCCGCGGCGGCGATCGGCGGGTAGCGCAGGAGGTCCTGTTGGTCGCTGGTGGACTGCAGTTGGGCCACGGCCAGCTGCGCGTAGTCCATGCGCAGGCCGCCCGAGCCGCAGTTCTCCAGGACGAGACGGGGATGCCGGTCGAGCAGCGAGGCCATCCAGTCGAGGTGGGCACGGTGGTGTCCGAGGAGGCCGGCGCCGGGGCTTTCGGAACCGTTCTCCGTGCCCGGGCCGATGTTGATGTTGTAGTCGAGCTTCAGATAGCCGACGCCCCACTCGCCGACCAGCCGGTCCACGACCTCGTCGAGGTGGGCGCGGGCGGTCGGATGGCGCAGGTCCAGATGGTGCCGCCCGTGTTCGGTGACACGCAGACCTCCGCGCCGGAAGAACGCCTCGTCGGGCAGGGTGCGGGCCAGGGGGCTGCGAACGCCGACGACTTCGGGTTCGAGCCAGAGACCCGGGGTCATGCCATGGCCCCTGATGGCGTCGAGGACCTCGTGTATGCCGCCCGGGAAGCGGTTCGGCGCGGCTTCCCACGCGCCGACGGCGTCCCACCAGCCCTGGGCGTCGTCGTCGTACCAGCCCGCGTCGATGACGAAGACCTCGGCGCCGGCGGCGGCCGCGGACTCGATCAGGGGCAACAGCTTCTCGGTGGTGGGGTCACCCATGAGGGTGTTCATGTAGTCGTTGTAGATCACCGGAAGCGCGCGGTGGTCGGGGTGGTCACGGCGGATGCCCCGGCGGTGGTCGGTGAGGATCCCGAAGGCGGTGTCCAGGCCGCCGCTCTCCGTCCGGATGAGGACGGCGGGGACGGTGGTGAACTCCTGGCCGGGGGCGAGGATGTGGTGCCACTGGTGGTGGGCGTCGTCGGGGCCGAACAGCGCGACGTAGGCGGAGCCCTCGCGTTCCCCGGTCTCGAAGCGCCAGCCCGCGCTGGACTCGATCTGCCACAGCCACGCCCGGCCGTCCCGGTCGGTGAGGCCGGCTACGGGGAGGTGGCGGCCGGTGGACCAACTTCCCTGCGAGTAGCGCTCGAAGCAACCGCGGCCCTCGTGACCGTGGGCGGACCGGCTCAGCGGGACGACCTGGTCGCGGTAGGCGGACTGCCGCCAACGGCATTCGGCGAGCCAGTCGTTGTCCGCCCAGTGCAGGGTGAGGCCGTCGAGGGAGCCGTCGGCGTCGGCGATGCCGCCGAGGGTCAGGGTGGTCACGCTCTCCAGCCGGATCGGTGTGCTGCCCTCGTTGGTCAGGCGTACCCGGGCCCGCAGGAAGCCGCCGCCGGCCGAGCCCGGGCCCGCCTCCAGGGTGACCTCGGCCGCCAGGCCGGTCACGGGGTCCGCCAGCCGGATCGTCGTACGCTCCCGGTCGCCCTCCTGGACCGTGTGGTGGTCGCGGTAGGCCAAGCGCTCGCCGATGGCCGTCTCGATGAAACGTTCACCCGACCACAAGCGCCCGTGGCCGGTGGCGGTGACCTCGACGAGGGGAACCAGACGGGCCCAGTCCTGGCCGAGCCTCCCGAGCCGCACTGATCCGGTGGCGTCCACGCCGGCGTGCAGCCCGAGTTCCGGGCGCGACCAGATACGGGACTTGTCGACTACGGCGATCGTCAACGGAATTTTCCCCTTCCGGAATGGTTCGGTACTGCGGTGGTCCTTACTGAACTGAGCTGCCGATTGGCGCTCGGAAGGTGTGCGGTGCGGCGCTCCGACGGCTGTGCGGGAGAGGTGAAGCCACGGTCGCAGTCTCTTGACGCCCCCGTTGTGACCGCTCACAATCCTCGCGTGTCTGTGACCGGTCACACAAGCCCCGGCAGCCACGCCGACCCGCCCCAGGGCCGGCAGAAGGCCGCCGGCATCCGCGACGTCGCCCAGGCGGCCGGCGTCTCCTACCAGACCGTTTCGAGGGTCATCAACGGCCACCCGAACGTGAGGGAAGAGACGCGAAAGCGGGTCGAGGCTGCCATCGAAGCCCTGGGCTTCCGGCGCAACGCCACCGCGTTCGCGCTGGCCAGCGGTGTCAACCGGTCGGTCACGGTCCTCACGTCGAACACCGTCCTCTACGGTTACGCGGCCACCCTGCAGGGCCTGGAGGAGGCGTCCCGCGCAGCGGGATACACACTCGGCGTCCGGGTCGTGACGCCCGAGGACGACCTGGACCGTACGATCGCCTCGGCCGCCGACACCGGCGGCGGGCTGGTCGTCATCGGCTTCGACCGCCTCGGCGCGGCCGCCCTGGATCGTGTACCGGCCCATGTGCCGTGCGCGGCGGCTGTGGAAGCTCCGGCCGCGGGCCGGACGCCCGGTCGGCCGGCGGTGTGGGCCGACGACCGCGAAGCGGCCCGTGCCGCCACCGAGCACCTGCTGACGCTGGGGCACCGGACCGTCCACTATGTGGCGATCCCCGCCTCGACCGGAACCCGACGCGCGGCAGGACCCCGCGCCGAGGGCTGGCGTCAGGCACTGGAAGCGGCCGGCGTCACCCCGCCGGCGCCGACCGGCAAGGGCTGGGACGCCCAGGCCGGATACGAGGCCGGCAAGAGGCTCGCCAAGGACCCGGACGTCACCGCGATCCTGTGCGGCAACGACGACCTGGCCCTGGGTGTCCTGCGGGCCCTGCACCAGGCGGGCCGGCGGGTCCCGGAGGACGTCAGCGTGATCGGATTCGACGACGCCCCGCACTCCGGCTTCGTCACTCCGTCCCTCACGACCGTCCGTATGGACTTCCACGCGCTGGGCCGCGCCGCGTTCGGCCTGCTGCGCAACCAACTCGACGCCGATCACCAGGAGCCGGTGCCGACGCCGGCCGAGCCGACGCTCGTCCTCCGCGAGAGCTCGGGGCCGCGCGAGGCATGAGCCCGACCGGATGCCCGCGCTCCGCCCTGCGTCTCCGAGCCCTAGTGGGCCAACTAGTACTCCAGCCGTAGATCGTGATCTTCATGTCTGATTCGCGACTTGTCGGCGGTAATGGCTGGTCTGGCTCGGGCCTGGTGGCGGC
>NZ_JBSFHA010000098.1:0-39972 GCF_053596855.1 Streptomyces sp. NPDC001617 | reverse complement strand
AGAAGTGTGCTATTCCGATCTGGACCGGCCAGGGGCCCTTGGTCATCTCGGAGCCGAGGAAGAAGTTGCGCCACACCGGCATCAGCGGGACGGTCGCCAGGTCCTGGTAGACCGTGGCGATCCCGCGGTCCAGGGCCTCGCGAGGGGTGGAGAAGCGGACCGGGGTGTCGTCGACGAGGAAGTCGCCCTCGGTGTGCTGGTGGAGCCCCGAGACGATCTTGATCAGGGTCGACTTGCCGGCGCCGTTGTCGCCGAGCACGCAGGTGACCTTGCCGGGGTGCACGGCCAGGCTCACGCCGTGCAGGGCGCGGATGTTGCCGTAGGACTTGCCTGTGTTGCGCAGTTCGACGACCTGGTCGGTGGATGTCATGGGTTACCTCCTGGTCGCCGACTGGCGGACCCACAGATTGATCAGGACGGCGCCGAGCAGCATCACGCCCAGGAAGGCCTTGAACCAGTCCGGGTTCCAACCGGCGAACACGATGCCCTGGTTGACCATGCCGAACATGAACGCGCCGAAGACCGGGCCGATCGCGGAGCCGTAGCCGCCGGTCAGCAGACAGCCGCCGATCACCGCCGCCGCGATGTAGATGAGCTCCTGGCCGATGCCCTCGCCGGACTGCACGGTGTTGAAGGTGAAGAGCTGGTGCATGCCGACGAACCAGGCACCCACCCCGACCAGCATGAACAGCGAGATCTTCGTGAACGTCACCGGCACACCGACCGCTCGCGCGGAGTCCTTGTTGCCGCCGACCGCGAAGACCCAGTTGCCGTACTTGGTGCGCAGCAGCACCCAGGTCGCCAGTGCCGCGAACAGCAGCCAGTAGAACACCGTGATCTTCACCTGGACGCCGCCGATGTCGAAGGACGAGGCGAAGATCTTTCTGGCCTGGTCGAAGCCGTCCATGTCGCTGATGTCGTCGGTGGCGACGTTGCCGGTGACCAGCTTGGTGACGGCGAGGTTCACACCCTGCAGGATCAGGAAGGTGCCGAGGGTGACCAGGAAGCTCGGCAGGCCGGTCCTGACGACCATCCAGCCGTTGAAGAAGCCGATCGCGAGCGACACGATCAGGGCGGCGACGACACCGACCCAGACGTTCATGCTCAGCTGGTAGGCCAGCATGCTCGCGGTCAGCGCCGAGCTGATCACCGCGACACCGGCGGACAGGTCGAACTCGCCGCCGATCATCAGCAGGGCCACGGGCAGCGCCATGATGCCGATGGTGGACGACTGGTACAGGACCGTCGCCATCGAGCTGCCGTCCCGCACCGGCGGGGCGGCGATCAGGAAGAACACGTACACCGCGGCGGCGCCGAGGAAGACCCCGATCTCGGGCCGCGCCAACAGCCGTATGACCAGCGGGCGTTCAGCGGTCCGGCCGTCGGAGTCCTTCGGGCCGGAGGCCGGCGGTGTGACCACCGCCGGCTCGGCGTGCTGGGTCATGCTCATCACCGCGTTCCCTTGGCGGCGAACGTGGCCACCTGGTCCACGTTCTCCTTGGTGATGAAGGCGGGACCGGTGAGGACCGGGGCGGTGCCGCCGCCGCTGAAGTTGCCGTTGGTCTTGTAGAGCCACAGCGAGTCGACCGCCAGGTAGCCCTGGAGGTACGGCTGCTGGTCGACCGCGAACTCCACCTGGCCGCTCTGGACGGCCTTCACGAGGTCCTTGTTGAGGTCGAACGTGGCGACCTTCGCCTTGCTGCCGGCGTCCGAGACGGACTGGATGGCGGTCAGGGCGATCGGGGCGCCGAGCGTGACGACCTGGTCGATCGAGGAGTCCTGCTTCAGCTTGGCGGTGATCGTCGACTTCACGGACGGCATGTCCGTGCCGTTGACGTAGAGGATGTCGGTCTTGCCGGTGAAGCCCTTCTTCACGCCGGCGCAGCGGGACTCCAGGGCGACCTGCCCCTGTTCCTGGATGACGCAGAGGGCGTGCTTGGCGCCGAGCTGGTTCAGTCGCTGGCCGAAGGCCTGGCCGGCGATGTTCTCGTCCTGCCCGAAGTACTCGAGCATGCCGAGCTTCTTCCAGTCGTCCACACCGGAGTTGAAGCCGACGACCGGGATGCCGGCCGACTTCGCCTTGCCGATGACGTCCTTCATGGCGTCCGGCTTGGCGGCCGTCAGGGCGATTCCGTCGACCTTCTGGTCGATGGCGTTCTGGACGAGGTTGGCCTGGTTTCCGGCGTTGGGGTCGGAGGAGTAGACGAGCTTGACGTTGTCCTTGGCGGCGGCGGCCTGCGCGCCCTTGCGCACCAGGTCCCAGAAGGTGTCGCCGGGGGAGGCATGGGTGACCATGGCCACCGTCATACGGGGGGTGGTCGCCTTGCCTGCGGAGGCCGCCGCGCCGTCGTCCTCGGACTTCTTGCCGCCGGAGCTGCTGGAGCAGCCGGCGGCGAACAGCGCGCCGGCCAGCAGGGTGGCGGTCAGAGCGGCGGCTCGGTGGTTTCTGTGCATGTCCCTTGCACCTCACTGTGCTGGTCAGGGTGGAATGGGGATTACGGCCCGGAAGCAGGGCCCGGCCCGGCCGGCCGGGGAACAGGTGTGCCGTGTGCGGCGCAGAGATGTTGTCTGTGGCAGCTGTGGGTGTGTGCTGCCTTTCGGCCCTCTAGAGCGCGTTACTAGCGCGCTCTAGTGCACGTACTATGAAACGCCCCCGGAGTGATGTCAATAGAATTGTCAGGACGTATCGACAAGGTGTCCGCCGAGGCCTCCTCACGGGTGGATGCGCCCCGAGGAGGAGCGCCCGTCCTCCTTCCGGACGACACCACCGCCGCGAAGTGTGTCCCTTCGGGCCTCGGCGTCGGCCACGGCCGTTCCTAACCTGGTGGCCGACGAGGTTGAGCCGTCGACCGTACAGTCCGGTCAGAAGCGGGCGGTCACCCGTGGCCGTCCGTACCCGAAAGGCCCCCGACGTGACCGCACGCACCGCGACCCCGCAGTCGACCCGGCTGATCGAACCCGAGAGCCTGATCGGCCACACCCGGCTGGGCGCCGAGGAGCACCGCACGGTCGTCAAGCTGCTGTTCTGGCTGATGCGGGTCCGCCGGCAGGACCAGGCCCACCCCTGGGTACGGCGCTGGGGTGTGCCGGGTGCCTGTCTCCTCCTCGGCGCACCCTCGCTCGCGGACGCGGCACAGGGGTCGGGGCCGAGTTTCCCGGTGGTGCTCGCCCTGACGGTGACCGCCACGGTTCCGTTGCTCTGGCGCGGACAGCGTCCCGTACTCGTCTATCTCGTCGCCTCGGCCGTCACGGTCCTGGCGCTCCCCCTCGACCTGATCAGCGTGGGCGTGGGCACCGCACGGCTGACGGCGCTGCTGAACGTGGCCCGCCTGGGTACTCCCCTCCAGCTGAGCGCCTGCGCGGCCCTCAGCCTGGTGCAGACCGTGGTGTCCGCCCTCTTCTTCTGGACCGACGCGCAGGCGCAGGCCGTCCCGCAGGCCCTGGTCCTGGGCTTCCTGGCGGTGAGCTCCGTGCTGCTGATCAGCGCACTGGGCACGGCGGGCAAGCTGGTCGACGCCTATGTCGCCGCCCTGGAGGAACACGCCGTCCACCTGGAGGAGGACCGCGACCAGCAGGCCCGGCTCGCCGCCGCCACCGAACGCGCCCGTATCTCCCGCGAGATGCACGACATCCTCGGCCACACCCTCGCCGTCATCGTCACCCTCGCCGACGGCGCCTCGGGCCTCACCGAGTCCGACCCGAGACGCGGCGCGGACACCCTGCGCATCATCGCCGACAGCGGACGCGGAGCCCTGGGTGAGCTCACCCGCCTCCTGGCCGTCGTCGACGACAGACCGGACTCGGGAAGGCCACTGGCACCCCAGCCGGGCCTGCCCGACCTCGTCCCGCTCCTCGACCGGGTCCGCGCCGCCGGCCCGACAGCCGCTCTGCACACCGAGGGAGAACTGTCCGTCCTCACCCAGGGTCTCCAACTCGCCGTCTACCGCATCGTCCAGGAAGCCCTCACCAACACCCTCAAGTACGCCGTCCCCGACACCACGGTCACCGTCTCCGTCGTCAGCGACGGCGACCTGGTCCGCCTCACGGTGGAGGACACCGGACCGCCCGCCCCGGTCGCACCCCGCAGAAGCGGCGGCCACGGCCTGGTCGGCATGCGCGAACGCGCCGCCCTCTACGACGGCACGCTGGACGCAGGCCCCAACGCCCAGGGCGGCTGGACGGTACGCGCCGTCCTCACCGCCACCCCACCCCACACGGAGAAGCGCCCGGCATGACCACCGTCCTCGTCGTCGACGACCAGGCCCTGCAACGCCTCGGCTTCGGCATGATCCTGGAACAGCACCCCGACATGACGGTCGTGGGCGAGGCCGCCCACGGCGCGGAGGCGGTCCGCCTGACCGCCGAACTGCGCCCCGATGTCGTCCTGATGGACGTCCGTATGCCCGGCATGGACGGGATCGAGGCCACCCGCCGCATCGTGGAGTCCGGCGGCCGCTCCCGCGTGCTGGTCCTGACCACCTTCGACCTCGACGAGCATGCCTACGACGCCTTGCGCGCCGGAGCCAGCGGCTTCCTGCTCAAGCATGTGCAGCCCGAGGAACTGGTCGCCGGAATCCGCGCGGTGGCCGCCGGAGACGCGGTGATCTCACCGGGCCTGACCCGCAAGCTCATCGACGCCTTCTCCGACCGACTCCCGGACCGGCCCCCCACGCAGGACCGTCGGCTGTCCGACCTCACCGAACGCGAACGCGAGGTCCTGGCCGCCCTCGCGAGCGGGTTGAGCAACGCCGAGATCGCGACCCACCTCTCCGTCGCGGAAACCACCGTCAAGTCCCACGTCAGCCGCATCCTCACGAAGATCGGCGTCCGGGACCGGGTGCAGGCGGTGATCTTCGCGTACGACACCGGGCTGGTCCGGCCGGCCTGACGCAACGTCGCTCCGGCTGAGGGACTGAGGCAACACCGGCGGCTCGACCAGCCGCGCCAGGTCGGCATCGGGGCGGGAGCCAGGCTGTGCCGGCTCCCGCCCCGTCGGTGCCGGCTGTCAGTGCGCCACGCTCAGCGACAGCGCGAACCGTCCCTCACCGTCCGTCCACCACCGGGCCAACTCCAGCCCCGCCGTGGCCAGTTCGACGCGGACGCCCTCCTTGCGGAACTTCGCCGACACCTCGGTGCGCAGTTCCTCGCCCTCGGCGAAGTCGACCGCGAGGTCGACCGCCGGGATCTTCACCGTCTGTTCCGTGCGCGACCGCAGGCGCATCTCGATCCACTCGTTCTCGGTGTCCCACAACGCGACGTGGTCGAAGGCGTCGGGATCGAAGTCGGCGTGGAGTTCGCGGTTGACGACGGACAGGACGTTCTTGTTGAAGGCGGCTGTCACGCCGGCCGCGTCGTCGTAGGCCTCGACCAGGACCTTCTCGTCCTTGACCAGGTCCGTGCCGAGCAGCAGCGCGTCACCGGGGGAGAGGAGGGAGCGGATGGAGGCGAGGAAGACGGCCCGTTCGGCGGGGAGCAGATTGCCGATCGTGCCCCCAAGGAAGGCGATCAGCCGGGGGCCGGGGGTGTCCGGCAGGGTCAGGCTTCGCGTGAAGTCGGCTATCAGCGCGTGGACTTGGAGACCGGCGCGCTCCGCGATCAGTGCGTGACCGGCCTGTGTCAGTGCGCTCTCGCTGACGTCCACGGGGACGTATGTGTGCAGTCCGCTCAGCGCGTCCAGCAGATACCGCGTCTTCTCCGACGAGCCGGAGCCCAGCTCCACGAGCGTGCGCGCCTGTGTCGCTGAGGCGATCTCGCCCGAGCGGGCGACGAGGATCTCGCGCTCGGCCCGGGTGGGGTAGTACTCGGGCAGTTCCGTGATCTGCTCGAACAGGTCGCTGCCGTGGGCGTCGTAGAACCACTTCGGCGGGAGTGTCTTGGGTGCGCCGGTCAAGCCGCTGAGGACGTCGGCGCGCAGAGCCGCGTCCGTGGCGTCCTCGGGCAGGGTGCGGGTGAGAAGGAACGGGCTCACGTACGGGGCTCCTTCGGCAGTGGGGTTGCCAAGGCGTCGCTCGGCTCCTTGAGAGGGGTGAGCAGCACGTCGGTGCGGCTCGCCGCGAGGAGGGTGCGGTCGGGGACCTCCTGCCAGTGCGGATCGTCGTCGTACGGCTCGGACGCCACGACGGTGCTGCGGCCGGGCTGGGACAGATACCAGAGGGAGTCGCCCCAGGTCGTCGCGGTGATCGTCTCGCCGTTGGTGAGCAGCAGGTTCAGCCGGGACCCGGGGGCCGCCTCGGCGACCTCCAGGACCGTGTCGGCCAGCGCCTGCCCCTCGTCGTCCCCGGCGCGCAGCCGCGCCAGGACCAGCGCCCACACGAGCGCCGAGTCGTTGCGCGCCTCCAGCGACAGCACGTCGACGGCGGGCAGGGTAGCGACGAGGGGGGCGAGGGACCCCGGCCAGCCCCTCACCGCGCCGTTGTGGCTGAACAGCCAGGGCCCGGCGGTGTACGGCGCCGCCGCGGCCTCCGCGTCCGCCCCCGACAGGGTCGCGTCGCGTACGGCGGCCAGCAGCGCGCCCGTGCGGACCACCCGCGCCAGGTCGGCGAAGGACAGGTCCGCCCAGATGGGCCCGGCTCGGCGGTAGCGGGCCGGCGCCGGGTCGCCCTCGGCGTACCAACCCACCCCGAAACCATCGGCGTTGACCGTCCCGTACCGCTGCCGGCGGGGCGCCCACGACTGCCGGTACAGGCTGTGCGCGGGCTCCACCAGGATTCTGCCGAGCGGCTCCTCGGGGCCCAGATACGCCAGATGACGGCACATCAGACGTCCCCCGCGGACCGGGCGGTGCGGAACCCGGAGAAGATCTGCCGCCGGATCGGGTAGTCCCAGTTGCGGAACGTCCCGCGGCAGGCCACCGGGTCCACGGCGAACGAACCACCGCGCAGCACCTTGTACTCCGGCCCGAAGAACACCTCCGAGTACTCCTTGTAGGGAAAGGCCTGGAATCCCGGGTACGGCGTGAGGTCGCTCGACGTCCACTCCCACACGTCGCCGATCAACTGCCGTACGCCGAGCGGGGATTCACCCGCGGGATAGCTGCCCGCCGGTGCCGGTCGCAGATGGCGCTGGCCGAGGTTGGCGTGCTCGGGCGCCGGATCCGCGTCGCCCCAGGGGTAACGCGTCGAGCGGCCGGTCGCGGGGTCGTGGCGAGCCGCCTTCTCCCACTCGGCCTCGGTGGGCAGCCGGCGCCCGGCCCAGCGGGCGTAGGCGTCGGCCTCGTACCAGCACACGTGCAGGACCGGCTCGTCGGCCGGCACCACCTCGGTCACCCCGAACCGGCGCCGCAACCACTGCTTGCCGTCCCGGCTCCAGAACAGCGGTGCGTGGATGGAGTGTTGGCGGATGTGCGCCCAGCCGTCGGCCGTCCACCAGCGCTCGTTGTCGTAGCCGCCGTCCTCGATGAACGCCTGGTAGGCGCCGTTCGTGACCGGCGTGGTGTCGATGTGGTACGGGGCCACCTCGCGGCGGTGCGCCGGGCGTTCGTTGTCCAGTGCCCAGGGTTCGGTGGAGGTGCCCATCGTGAACGGGCCGCCGGGGACCAGGACTTCGGCCGGTCCGGTGAACAGCGGGACCGGGTCCGGGTCGGGGGCGGTCAGGGCCTGGGGGCCCTTGCGGAGCTGATGGGTGATCAGCATCGTCTCGTCGTGCTGCTGTTCGTGCTGCGCGATCATCCCGAAGGCGAAACCGGCCTCGGTCAGCCGTGTGCCGTGGAAAGCGGCGCTCTCCAGCACGTCCATCACCCGGCCCCGCACCTCGGCCGCGTACGCGCGGGCCTCCGCGGGCGGCAGCAGCGGGAGCGAGGGGCGTTCGGAGCGCGGGTGCTCGAAGGCGTCGTACAGGCCGTCGATCTCGGGGCGCATCGCCTCCCGGCCGGCGACGGCCCGCAGCAGCCACAGCTCCTCCTGGTTGCCGATGTGCGCGAGGTCCCAGACCAGCGGCGACATCAGCGGGGAGTGCTGGGCGGTCAGGTCCGGGTCCTCGACGCAGCTGGTCAGCAGCGTGGTGCGGTCGCGGGCGGTGGTGAGGGTGGTCAGGGCCCGCTCCCGGAGCGCTTCGGCGTCGATGGCGGGGTCGGTCATGTGCGGTCCTTCCCATGGGTGCGAGGGCTCGTGCCGCGCAGGCGGTCCAGCAGGTCGTCGGCGGGGGTGCGGCCCTGGAGCACATAGCGCTCCAGGTACGCCGTCACGGTGTTCGTGACCCGGTCGGTCGCGCCGAGCCGGGGCAGGGCCTCCAGCGCCGCCGCGAAGCAGCCGACGGTCGCCTCGTGCAGCTCGGGGTCGGCCAGGCCGTAGCGGGCCGCGTCGATCCACAGCGGATTGTGCGGCGCCGGCAGCCCGAGGGCCCGCTCGGCGAGGGGCTTGACCAGGCGGTAGGCGGTCTCGGCGGCCTCCGCGTCCTCGAACAGCGCGGTCGTCACGGCGAGCGGCACGATCCAGCCGTCGTCGCCGGGCTGGGCGTCGATCATGCGCAGTTCGAGGAACCCGCGTGGTCTGACGGGCGGGAACAGCGTCGTGATGTGGTAGTCGAGGTCCTCGCGGGTGGGCGGCCGGGGCGCCCTCGACCTGGTCCACTGCCGGAAGGTGAACTCCTCCGGCACGTCCCAGGGCCCGCTGTCCCGCCGTATGCACATCACCGGCGAGTCGAGGACGTGCCGGGCCCAGGTCTCACGCGGGTCGCCGTCCAGGACGGGCCCGCCCGCCCGGTCCGCGCCGATCTCCATCCACGTCAACTGCCGGGTGGAGCGCCAGCCCGTGGGCTCGCGGCCGACCAGCGGCGAGTTGGCGAAGGCCGCCACCAGGACCGCGCCCAGCTGGTGCGCCAGCCACCAGCGGCGCCCGTGGCCGAGGGGACCCGGCTCCTCGTAGCCGGCGTCCAGGCAGACCTGGACGGAGGCCGAGGTGCACATCATGCGGCGCCCGGCCGGTCCGGTCCGGTCGAGGCAGGTCTCCATGGCGTCGTAGCGCGGCTGGTGCAGGAACCGCCGGGGCTGGTGCCAGGGGTCGTGGCCGACGCCGACGAGGCCGAGGTCGTGCCCGGCGAGCGCCGTACGGACGGCGTCCAGATCGGCGGAGACGGTGTCGACGCACTCCATCAGGGAGGCGGCGGGCGGCGAGCTCAGCTCCAGCTGGCCGCCGGGCTCTATGGTGAGCGCCGACCTCAGGGGTACGGTCCGTACCGCGGCGTAGGCCGCTTCGAGTCGTTCGGGTGTTACGGGGAGCTGCGGCAGACGCAGCTCGTGGACGAGCCATTCCACCTCGACGCCGACGCCGCGAGGCGGGCCGGTCTTGAAGCAGATGCCCCTGACCAGGGCCTCCACCTCGGCTTCGGACAGGGCGGTGCGAGGCTCCGTACAGTCGCTGCAGTCGGTGGCCGAATCGGACATGTCAGGATCCCTTCTGAGATTCCACCATGCCGCCGACCCGGTCCCTCAAGGCACCCGGACGACGGCACTCGTCCCACCCAAGACCCTCGTGTCGCTTCGCACAAGGGTGCGTACCGGTACGTTCCGGCTCGGTAATCTCCTCGTTCCTGGCGTTTCCTGCGGCTTTCCTGGGTGTTCTCGAACGCGGAAAACTCCGTTGCACCGCATGTCCAGCATCGCCCACGATGCATGCATGAGCACGACGGGGGAGCGCGCAGGCCGCGCGAGCGTGGCGCGTACGGGGGTCGCGCCATGAGCGCGCGCCTGCGCGGCATCGCGCACGAGACGGAGCAGATCGTCGCGGCGGGGGCGTACCGCGCCTCCGACGGGCGCGAGGTGTCCATCGCAGCGGCCGTGGACGCGGCGCGTGCCGGTACGAGGATGTACGGGCCGGATCCGGTCGAGGTACCGGCGCCGGCCTCGGCCGACACGTTCTTCGAGGTCACCGGCGAGAGCAGCCTGGAGGCGGCCCGCCGGATCGGCGGCACGGTGGCCGTCCTGAACTTCGCCTCGGCCCGCAACCCGGGCGGCGGCTTCCTGAACGGCGCCCAGGCCCAGGAGGAGGCCCTGTGCCGCTCCTCCGCGTTGTACCGGTGCCTGCTCGGGGCGCCCGAGTTCTACGACCACCACCGCACCCACCGCGACCCGTTCTACACGGACCGTGTCATCCACTCCCCGGCCGTCCCCGTCTTCCGCGACGACCGCGGCCGCCTGCTGGACGAGCCGTTCACGGCGGGCTTCCTGACGGCCGCGGCACCGAACGCGGGCGTCATCCGCCGGACGACACCCGAGCGCACCGCGGACATCCCGGGCGCCCTGGCCGCACGCGCCGAGCGGGTCCTGGAAACCGCCGCCGCCCATGGCTACCGCCGTCTGGTGCTGGGGGCCTGGGGCTGCGGCGTCTTCCAGAACGACCCGGCACAGGTGGCGAACACCTTCCGCGCGCTGCTGGGCCCGGACGGACGGTTCGCGCGGGCCTTCGACCACGTGGCCTTCGGAATCCTGGACCGCACGACCGGGAACACGGTCCGCGGAGCGTTCGTACGAGCGTTTCCCGAGCGTCGGCTCCAGGCGTAGGGCGGCGGCAAGCCTGGGGGTGAGTTCCCCGCAGACGGGGGATGCTGCGGGGAACTCACCCATGAAGACGGACGAAACACCGTCCGCGTTCCAGGGCGAACGGATTCTCTCTCCGCCTGTCGCTGATGGCGCTCAGCTCCAGCCGTACCGCTCCGCCAGCCGGTTGCGGACCAGGTTGAACCGGCCCCGGTCCAGCGCGCACGCCTCCCGGCGCATCCCGTCCTCGTGCAGCCTCAGCACCCGGTCCACGTCGACCCAGGAGTCGCGCCCCGACCGGTCCCAGGGTCCGCTGCCGATCGCCACCCACTCCCGGTCGTCGTCGTGCCGCTTGCTGGACAGCTGGACGGCGAGCAGGGTGCCGACGGCCTCGCGGGCGACGACGAGCACCGGGCGGTCCTTGCCACGGCCGTCGTTCTCCTCGAACGGCACCCAGGTCCACACGATCTCGCCGGGGTCGGGGTCGCCGTCGTGCGCGGGGGAGTACTCGGTGCGCACCTTGCCGACCTTGCGCGGGTCGGCCTCGGTGGTGGCGGTGGGGCCGAAGCGGCCCGGGACGTTCTCATCGGTAAACGCAGTCACGCGGGCACCCTAGACGACCCGTCAGCCGGCGTCCTTCGCGGCCTGCTCGGCCAGGCGGTCCAGCAGGTCCTTCGCCTTGTCCACACCGGTGTCGATCTGGTCGGCGTACTTGCCGTCGGTCTTCTCGTCGACCAGGTCACCCGCCTTCTCCAGCCCTTGGCCAATGACCTCGCCGTGTTCCTCGGCGATGTCCTCCGCCTTGTCCTTGAGGTTCTTCAGGGACTCGAACATCGGGGCGTCCTCCTCCAGTCGCACCCGTGACCGGGCACACGGCGATGTTCCCCACGGGCCGGCCGGCCGGGCAAGAGGGCGCTCGAAGCGCACCGGCGCACGAAACGGGCCGGGGCCCTCGCGACGAAACGAGGACCCCGGGTGTTGTGAGCCGTCCGCCCGTCCGCCTATCCCTCCTTGTCCACCGGCACCTTCTGCGACGGCGGTGCCGTGATCCCGTTCAGGGACGGTGAAGTTCCGTTCGGGGTCTGCCCGTTCTGGTTCATCGAGGCCAGCAGCTGCCGGGCGAGGCCGAGGCCGGTGCCGCCCATGGTGAGCGCCTTGGCGAGCATGTCGGCCATGCCGTCGGCGCCGTTGAGCACCACCATGTTGTCGACGCTGGCGAAGGCGGACGCGCCCGCCTTCACGATCTCCGGCCAGTTCTCGGCGAGTTGCTGGGCGACCACGGCCTCCTGGTTCTCGGCGAGGGCGGACGCCCGCGCCTTGATGGCCTCCGCCTCGGCGAGACCCTGGGCCTTGGTCGCCTCGGCCGCCGCCAGACCACGCGCCTGCGCCGCCGCCGCCTCGGCCTCACCGGTGGCCCGCGTGGCAGCCGCCATGGCGGTACCCCGGGCCTTGGTCGACTCGGCCTCGGCACCCGCGGCCGTCTTGACCCGGGTCGCCTCGGCCGCCGCCGCGAGCTCCGTCTCCTTCGCCTTGGCTTCGGCCGCCGAGATACGCGCGTCACGCTCGGCCTCGGCCAGCGTCCGCTTCTCGTACGCCTTGGCGTCGGCAGGCTTGCGGACATCCGCCTGAAGCTGCTGCTCCCGCCGGTGTGCCTCGAGTTCGGCGACCCGCGTCTCCTGGACGACGACCTCCTGCCGGGCCCCCGCGTCGGCGAGCGGACCGGCCTGCCGCGCCTTCGCGGCCGCCTTGTCCCGCTCGGCCTGGTAACCGGCCTGCAGGATCTCGCTGTCCCGGGTGGCCTCGGCCATCCGGGCGTACGACTGCTGCTCGGCCTCGGTGGCGAGACGGTTCGCCTCCGCCTGCGCGATACGCGCGTCCCGCTGGACGGCCGCCGCGTGCGGCATCGCGAGGTTCTGGATGTACCCCGTCGGGTCCTCGATCTCGTGGATCTGCAGGGAGTCGACGATGAGCCCCAGCTTCTCCATCTCCGTGCCGCAGGCGGCCCGGGTCTGCGCGGTGAGCTTCTCCCGGTCGCGGATCATGTCCTCGACGGTCAACCCGCCGACGATGGACCGCAGATGACCGGCGAACACGTTGTGCACCCGCTCCGCCATCAGCTTCTGCTGGTCGAGGAAGCGGCGGCTCGCGTTCGCGATCGACACGAAGTCGTCGCCCACCTTGAAGATGACCACGCCCCGCACCTTGAGCGGAATGCCCTGATGCGTCACGCAGTCCACGTGCAGCTCGGTCTCGTTCAGGTCCAGCGAGAGCTTGCGCACCGCCTGCACCCCGGGCAGCACCAGCGTGCCGCGCCCGGTGACGATGCGGAATCCCATGCCCTCCTCCAAGCCCTCCGTACGGTGCTTGGAACCGGAGATGACAAGCGCCTCATTGGGCTCGGCGACACGCCACATCATCTTGAACAGACCGACCAGAACGGCGATGGCAAGAACGGCCACCCCCGCAACGACGCCGACAACCATCGGCATACGCCCCCTTTGCATGGTGCCCTTTCGGCACCGAACGAAGGGAGTGTGCTCCCGGGCGACGCCCCGGTGAAGACGCTGACGAATCCTTGTTGCAATCTTGACGCACAGGCCGTGAAAACCGCTCTCACCTGGGGTGGAGCATGCTCAACTGTCGTATGCGGCGGTCACGTAGACCGTCCTGGGCGGCAGGTACTCCACCACCATCACGACCGTGCCCCGCTCGATCCGGTCACTGCCGACGGCGGCATACGCGAGGAAGTGCTCGGCCCCACCGCGCACCCGGACGATCACCTCGCCGACGAGCCCGGGCCCGACCGTCCCGGTGACCCGCCCCATGAGCCCGACCATCGACGCATCGTCCATGGTCACAGGGTACGGGCGGAACTTCTCCTACGCCGCAGGCGAGTCCGTGACGACTCGTTGCGGCGGCCACGCCTCATGCCAGCGCAACTCCGCCTCCAGTTGGGCGGCCAGCGAGATCAGCAGCGGCTCGCTCCCCGCGGGGCCGAGGAGTTGGGCCCCGACGGGCAGCCCGTCCCCGACGAACCCGGCGGGGACGTTGACACCGGGCCAGCCCAGCACGTTCCACGGCCAGGCATAGGGACAGGCCGCGATCATCGCGCGGTCGGTGGCGAAGCCGCTCAGCGGCAGCATCGCCCCGACGCGGGGCGGGGGAGCGGCGGTTGTGGGCGCGAGGACGACGTCGTACGACTCGAGGAATCCGCCGATACGACGGTGCAGTACCGCCTCCGCCCGCCGTGCCGCCCTGAGCGGTGCGCCGCCCAGCAGCCGGCCCAGCCGGGCGGCGTCCCGGGTGCGCCGGTCGAGGAGGGCGGGGAAGGGGGCCTCGCCGACGCGTTCGGCGAGGCCGACGGTGGCACGAGGGATGAAGGTGAGCCCGATCTGGCCGTAGGGCGGATCGGCCTCCTCGACGACATGGCCCAACTCGCCGAGCTTCTCCGCGAGGTGGAGGACCTGGGCGCGCACCTCTGGTTGCAGGCGGGCGGGCAGGGCGGTGAACGGCGGCTTGAGGGAGAGCGCGATGCGCAGTCGGCCGGGTTCGCGGGTGGCCGCCTCGCAGGCACCGATGGCCGGCGGTCGGTGTGGGTCGCGTTCGTGGTTGCCGCTCGCCGCGTCCAGCAGCAGGGCCGCGTCCGCGACCGTGCGAGCGAGGGTGCCGTTGACGGTGATGCCCTGGAAGGACTCGCCGCGCGGCCAGGTGGAGATGCGGCCGCGTTGGGGCTTGATGCCGATGAGGTGGGTCCAGGAGGCGGGGATGCGCACGGAACCGGCGCCGTCCGAGCCGAGGGCGGCGGGCACCAGACCGGCGGCGACCGCGGCGGCCGACCCACCGGAGGAACCGCCCGGGGTGTGCGCCGGGTTCCACGGATTGCGGGTCGCGCCGAACGCCGGCCCCTCGGTGAACGGCCACTGCCCGAACTCGCAGGTGTTGGTCTTGCCGACGATCACGGCCCCGGCCGCCCGCAACCGCCGTACCGCTTCCCCGTCCTGAGCGATCGGCGGGAACGCCCCTTCGCACCCGAACGCGGTCGGCTCACCGGCCACGTCCATGTCGTCCTTGACGGCGACGGGCACACCGAGCAGGGGCTTGCGCAGTCCGGCGGCCAACTCCTTGTCCGCGGCGTCGGCTTCGGCGAGCGCGGCCTGAGCCCGCACGATCCGGAAGGCGTTGAGGGAGGACTGCGTCGCTTCGATCCGTGCCAGCGCCCGCTCCACGAGGGCCCGCGAGGTCACCTCCCCGTCGGCCAGCGCTCGGGCGGACTCCGCCAGGCCTGCGGAACGGTCGAGCGTCATGCGGGACACCTCCGGGAGCGCGTTGTCTACTGAACGGTAACGTCCGGCGCGGCCGATCGGTACGGAATCTCGAACATCCCCGTGTCGGCGGCGCGTGGGGGGGACTGGACGGGAATCCGATGGGAACACAACCGTCACACAGGTGACATCAAGCCACGCTCAAACCATTGACGTGCACACGTCTCATGCTTACCTTCTGACCGTCATTCCGAACTGTGTTCGAAATGACAGACATAGTGGTTTCGGTTGGAACAAGGAGCCGCACGTGAGCACTCGACCTCCCGTCCCGTCCCGCCGCGCCCTGCTGCGCGCGATGGCCGCCCTGCCCGCCTCCGTGCTCGTGCTGGGCGAACTGCCCGGCCTGCTCGGCACGGCGTCCGCCGCCGCACCGGCCAGCGGCTCCGCCACCCGCTACACCATCGTGCCGTTCCTCAACAGCGACGACGGCACCGTGAACGTCTACCAGTCCGACGACGCCACGGACTTCCGCCTCGTGCAGGCCTCCGCCTACACGCCGCCCAGCAACAGAATCCGCGACGCGAGCGTCTTCAAGCACACCAACGGCTCCTACTACCTGACCTACACCACCCACACCTGGCAGGACGTCAGCACGACCATCGGCTTCGCGCGCAGCTCGGACCGGGTCAACTGGACCTTCCTGTACGACTACACCGTGCCGATCACCAACCTGTCCCGGGCGTGGGCGCCGGAGTGGTTTGTCGACAGCGACGGCAGCGTCTACGTCATCGTGTCCTGCTCGACGACCGACGACGAGTGGATCTTCACACCGTACGCGATGAAGGCCTCCAACTCGGCCCTCACGGCGTGGGGTTCACCCGTCGCCCTGTCCGGCATCGGCACGAACCACATCGACACCTGCATCGTGAGGATCGGCTCGACGTACCACGCGTTCACGAAGAACGAGACGGCCAAGTACATCGAGTACGGGACGGCCTCGAGCCTCACGGGTCCCTACACGATCAGCAGGACCGGCGACTGGGCGGGCTGGGGCAGCTACCGCGAGGGCCCGTCCGTCATCCAGCTCGACAACGGCGGCTGGCGCATCTTCTTCGACGGCTACGGCGACGGCAACTACTACTACAGCGACAGCTACGACACGTTCGCCACATGGACCGCGCCGAAGGCCCTGGTCTCGATCTCCGGCACGGCACGCCACTTCACGGTCGTCAAGGAAACGGTGACGGGCGGCCCGAGCCTCGCGACGAACGTCTCGCGCTCCTTCCAGTCCGCCAACTACACCACCCGCTTCTGGCAGGAGCAGTCCAGCCTGCTCAACCTGCCCGTGGTGACCAGCTCCAGCACCAGCGCGGAGAAGTCGGCGTCCACCTTCACGGTCGTGGCCGGCCTCGCCGACTCGGGCGCCTTCTCCTTCCGGGACGCCTCCGGCAACTACCTGCGCCACTACAACTTCCGGGCCCGCTTCGACGCGAACGACGGCACGACCACCTTCGCGAAGGACGCGACGTTCGTCGCCAGAACGGGCTCGACGTCGGGCTCGATCCGCTTCGAGTCGTACAACTATCCCGGCTACTACCTGCGGCACTACAACTACCAACTACAGGTGGCCGTGACGGACGGGACGGATCTGTTCCGGCAGGACAGCTCGTTCGTGCCGGTGTCGGCCTGGGGCTGACCTGCAGTGTCACCGGTGAGGTCTCTGCCCGGTTCCCCCCGGCCGATGCGGGGTCCGCCTCCGGTCGGCCGGGGGCACACGGCCCGCTGTGACTTCCCCCACCTGCTCTTGCCGGGGTGCGGGACGCTTACCTACGTTCGGTCGCATGTCCCCTCATGGCCGAGCCCTTCCCGGCGAACCGGACGAACCCGCTGCGGCGGGCAGGCCTCCGGCCCACCGACCGGACGCGCACCCGTTGGTCGAGCTGGCCGTCGACCTGAGCGCCCACGAACTGCTCCGGCGCGCTCATGTCCTGGACGCTCTCGGCCCCGACTGGGACCCCGTGGCCGCGCTCCACGGCGAGGAAGCGGCGTATGAGCTGCTGTATTCCGGCCTCAGCGCGGAGCAGCAGCGCGTGTACGACGAGCTGGTCTCGGCGGGTGTGCTTCCGCGGAGAGGGAACGGCCATGCTGCCGCTTGACCCGCAGGCCGACATCGGGCGTCGCGCCTGGGTGGCCTGCCCGAACTGCGACGACCGTCGCGGGTGCGCCACCTGCGAGCAGGGGCGCACCTGTTCCGAGCACTGGCGCTACCTGCTTTCCCACGTCGGCAGCCTGCTCCACCTGCAGTGCCGGTCGTGCACCCACATCTGGGCACACGAGACCCACTTCGGCGCCACCCGCTCCCGGTGGGAGCGCATTACCAGCGGCCTGCGACGCATCTGATCATTTGCCGCCACGGCCACGGCCATGGCCAGTGAGGCCGGACGGCGGATCGGGGCCCGCTTTCGGATGATCTCACCGCCTGTCGTCGGGGACGGCAGGCCGCCTTGCCCGAGGATCGCGTTCGGCGGCCATCCCTGCCTGCCGTTCGTCCGCCCCGGAGGCAGCTGTGCACATCCTGCTCCTAGCCAGTGCGTTCAACAGCCTCACCCAGCGTGTCCACGCCGAGCTGCGCGACCGTGGCCACACCGTGGCGGTGGAACTCGCCCTGCCCGACGGCCCGTTGCCCGAAACCGTGCGGCGGCATGCACCGCAGCTCATCGTGGCGCCGATGCTGAAGACGGCGATTCCCGAGGAGGTGTGGACAGCCCACCCCTGCCTGGTCGTCCATCCGGGACCCATGGGCGACCGCGGACCGTCCTCGCTGGACTGGGCTATCCACGAGGGCGTCGACCAGTGGGGCGTCACCGTCCTGCAGGCCGACGGGGAGATGGACGCCGGTGACGTGTGGGCCTGCGTGCCGTGCCGGGTCCCTCCGGTTCCCAAGAGCGAGCTGTACCGGGGCGAGGTCGCCGACGCCGCGCTCGAGGCCGTCATGCTCGCCGTGGAGCGCTTCGCCGAGGGAACCCACGTACCACTGGAGCAGGACGCGGCAGGCACGGCCGACGCCCGCCTGCGCCCCTACCTCGACCAGAGCGTCCGGCGAATCGACTGGGTCGAGGACTCCACGCAGGATGTCCTGCGCAAGCTGAGAGCGGCGGACTCGCAGCCCGGTGTGCTGGACGTCCTGCTCGGCCATGAGTGGTACCTGCATGGCGGCCGTCCCGAGAGCGCGTTGCGCGGCCGTCCCGGCGAGCTGCTGGCGACCAGGGCCGGGGCGGTCTGCCGGGCCACCAAGGACGGCGCCGTGTGGATCCCCGAACTGCGGCCCCGCCGCGCACCCGGTCAGCCGCCCACCTTCAAACTGCCCGCCGTGCAAGCCCTGGGCGACCTGCTGCCGCCCCTGCCCGAGCACGCCCTGCCCGTGCTGCCCGAGGCGGGGCACCGCACGTGGACGGACATCCACTACCGGGAGGACGGGAACGTCGGCTTCCTCTCGTTCTCCTTCCCCGGCGGCGCCATGAGCACGGAGCAGTGCCGACGTCTGCTGGACGCCTACCGGGAAGCGTGCGCGCGGCCCACGTCCGTGCTGGTGCTGGGCGGCGAACGGGACTTCTTCTCCAACGGGATCCACCTCAACGTCATCGAGGCCGCGGACGACCCCGCCGCCGAGTCCTGGGCGAACATCAACGCCATCGACGACCTGGTCGAGGCGGTCCTGACGACGACGGACCGACTGGTGGTCGCGGCGGTCGCGGGCAACGCCGCCGCGGGCGGGGTGATGCTCGCCCTGGCGGCCGACGAGGTGTGGTGCCGCTCGGGCGCCGTACTGAATCCTCACTACCGTCTGATGGGCCTGTACGGCTCGGAGTACTGGACGTACACCCTGCCGCGCAGGGTGGGTCCCGCGACGGCCGAACGACTCATGCGCGAGGCACTGCCGGTGAGCTCGGCGAGCGCACTGCGCCTCGGGCTCGTCGACCGGGTCGTCGACTGCGGTCCTGACGGGTTCGCGCGGGAGGCCGGCGGCCTGGCGGCGCGTCTGGCGTCGCTCCCGGCGACCGCGTCACGGATCACCGCGAAGAAGACGGAGCTGGACCGGCTGGAGAGCGTGACCCCGCTGGCCGGCTTCCGTGAGCAGGAGCTGGCCCGGATGCGCCGGACCTTCGACGACCCGGACGCCCGGTACCACGTGCTGCGCCGTGCCTTCGTCCACAAGGAGCGGCCGGCGTGCACCCCGTCGCACCTCGGTCCGGCCGCGGTTGCGCAAACCGGTCCGATCCCCTCTGCCACGGATGTCACCGGAACGGCCCCCGTCGGCATCTCGTCACGGCCGAAGGGCTGATACGAAGTAGGACGAGGTCGAAATGCAGGCCTTCATCCCTTACCTCCCCAGGAGGCGGACCCATGACTGAGGCGACGCCGGGCACGGTCGGCACAGCGGACGCAGGCGGAGCTCCCGCCGACGAGACACCCACGATCCACATTCTCTGGATCAACGCGGGCCTGAGCTGCGACGGTGACTCGGTCGCGTTGACGGCGGCCATGCAGCCCAGCATCGAGGAGATCGTGCTCGGTGTGCTGCCGGGGCTTCCGAAGATCGCCGTCCACTGGCCGCTCATCGACTTCGAGTGCGGTCCGGTCGGCGGCGCGGACACGTTCATCGAGTGGTTCTTCAAGGGGGAGCGGGGCGAGATCGACCCGTTCGTCCTGGTCGTCGAGGGCTCCATCCCCAACGAGGCGATCAAGCCCGAGGGCTACTGGTGCGGCTTCGGCGACAACCCGGAGACCGGCCAGCCGATCACCACCAGCGAGTGGATCGACCGGCTCGCCCCGAAGGCACTGGCGGTCGTCGCCATCGGCACCTGTGCCACCTACGGCGGCATCCACGCCATGGCGGGCAACCCGACCGGAGCGATGGGCGTGCCGGACTACCTGGGCTGGGACTGGAAGTCGCACGCGGGCATCCCCATCGTGTGCGTCCCCGGCTGTCCGATCCAGCCCGACAACTTCTCCGAGACGCTCACCTACCTGCTCTACCAGGCGACCGGCGCCGCCCCGATGATCCCGCTGGACGACAAGCTGCGTCCGACCTGGCTGTTCGGCGCCACCGTGCACGAGGGCTGCGACCGCGCGGGCTACTACGAGCAGGGCGAGTTCGCCATGTCGTACGACTCGCCGACGTGCCTGGTCAAGCTCGGCTGCTGGGGCCCGGTCGTCAAGTGCAACGTCCCCAAGCGCGGCTGGATGAACGGGATCGGCGGCTGCCCCAACGTCGGCGGCATCTGCATCGCCTGCACCATGCCCGGCTTCCCCGACAAGTTCATGCCGTTCATGGACGAACCCCCCGGCGCCAAGGTGTCGAGCGGCGCCAGTGGGGCCTACGGCGCCGTGGTCCGCAAGCTGAGGTCGATCACGGCCAGGACGGTGGACAAGGAGCCCAAGTGGCGCCGTACCGGAGACAAGATCACCACCGGATACCGGCCCCCGTGGTGAGTGTCCGCCGTAAGTAATCCGCGGTCATCCGCTCCCTGCTTCGTGCACCCCCCACCCGAACCTCCCGCGCAACGAAGGGCACAACACACAGATGGCACCGACGACGAAGGCGGCCGGCGACGGCAGCGGCCTGGTGGAGATGGCCTGGGACCCGATCACGCGGATCGTGGGCAGCCTGGGCATCCACACGAAGATCGACTTCAAGCAGAAGCGGGTCGCGGAGTGCTACAGCACCTCGTCGGTCTTCCGTGGCTACAGCGTCTTCATGCGCGGCAAGGACCCCCGCGACGCCCACTTCATCACCAGCCGCATCTGCGGCATCTGCGGAGACAACCACGCCACCTGCTCGGTGTACGCGCAGAACATGGCGTACGGCGTGAAGCCCCCGCACCTCGGTGAGTGGATCATCAACCTCGGCGAGTCCGCGGAGTACATGTTCGACCACAACATCTTCCAGGAGAACCTGGTGGGGGTCGACTACTGCGAGAAGATGGTCAGGGAGACCAACCCCGGCGTCCTCGAACTCGCCGAGCGCACCGAGGCCCCGCACGCCGCGGAGCACGGCTACCGCACCATCGCCGACATCATGCGCTCGCTCAACCCCCTGGAGGGCGAGTTCTACCGCGAGGCCCTCCAGGTCAGCCGGTACACGCGCGAGATGTTCTGCCTGATGGAGGGCCGCCATGTGCACCCCTCCACGCTCTACCCGGGCGGCGTCGGCACGGTCGCCTCCGTGCAGCTCTTCACGGACTACCTCAGCCGCCTGATGCGCTACGTGGAGTTCATGAAACGCGTCGTGCCCCTGCACGACGACCTCTTCGACTTCTTCTACGAGGCCCTGCCCGGCTACGAGGAAGTGGGCCGCCGACGTGTCCTGCTCGGCTGCTGGGGCGCGCTCAACGACCCCGAGTACTGCGACTTCACCTACGCCAACATGACCGACTGGGGCCGGCGCATGTTCGTCACGCCCGGTGTCATCGTCGACGGCAAGCTCGTCACCAACGACCTCACCGAGATCAACCTCGGCATCCGCATCCTGCTGGGCAGCTCCTACTACGAGGACTGGCAGGGCCAGGAGCAGTTCGTCACCCACGACCCCCTCGGCAACCCGGTGGACCCGCGCCACCCGTGGAACCAGCACACCATCCCCACCCCGCAGAAGCGGGACTTCGACGACAAGTACAGCTGGGTCATGTCCCCGCGCTGGTTCGACGGCAAGGACCACCTCGCCCTGGACACCGGCGGCGGTCCCATCGCCCGCCTGTGGTCCACCGCCCTGTCCGGGCTCGTCGACATCGGGTACGTCAAGGCCACCGGCCAGAGCGTGGTCATCAACCTGCCCCGCACCATGACCAAGCCCGAGACCACCTTCGAGTGGAAGATCCCGAAGTGGTCCAACGCGCTGGAGCGCAACCGCGCGCGCACCTACTTCCAGGCGTACTCCGCCGCCGTCGCCCTGCACTTCGCGGAGAAGGGCCTCGCGGAGGTCCGCGCCGGACGCACCCAGACCTGGGAGAAGTTCGAGGTCCCGGAGGAGAGCATCGGCGTCGGCTTCACCGAGGCCGTCCGCGGTGTCCTCTCCCACCACATGGTGATCCGCGACGGCAAGATCGCCAACTACCACCCGTACCCGCCGACCCCCTGGAACGCCAGCGTCCGGGACACCTACGGCACGCCCGGCCCGTACGAGGACGCCGTGCAGAACACGCCCATCTTCGAGGAGAACTCCCCGGAGAACTTCAAGGGCATCGACATCATGCGCGCCGTCCGCAGCTTCGACCCCTGTCTGCCCTGCGGCGTCCACATGTACGTCGGCGGCGGCAAGACCGTGAAGTCGATGCACGTGCCCACCGGCCTGAGCGGACTGGGCGGATGAGCGCGGTCGGCTCGGCGGAGCAGACCGGGCGCCGTGTGGAGGAAGTCCTCGACAGGCTGGCCGCGAGTGGCGACACGGCCGCCGCCGCGGCCGCCGAGGAACTCGTCCGCTCCCTCATGGACTTCTACGGCTCCGGCCTCGCCCGCATCCTCCACCTCCTGTCCGCCGCGCCCGGCGAACCGGCGGCACGCCTGCTGGGCGACGAACTGGTCGCGAGCCTGCTCGTCCTGCACGACCTGCACCCCGAGGACCGCGACACCCGCATCACCCGCGCCCTCGACGGTGTCCGGGAACACGCCCTGGAGGTGGTGGGCTTCGACGAGGAGAGCGGCACCCTGACGCTGCGGGCCCGGGAGGCCGGCGGCTGCGGTTGCGGCTCCGGCACGGGTGCCCGGGAGGCCGCGGAGACAGCGCTCGCCTGCTTCGCACCGGAGGTCAGGGCGGTCGACGTACAGACCGCACCCGCGGGGCCGACGCTCCTCCAGATCGGCACGGCACCGGCGGGGGCCCGATGACGGCGTCCCCGTCGACCCGCACGCCCGGCCTGCGGAGGTTCCTCACCGAGAAGCCTCCGCAGCCCGAACGGTGCGAGCTGTGCGCCGTGGCGGTGGAGGCGGGCCACCGCCATCTCGTCGACACCGAGAAACGCCACCTCGTCTGCGCCTGCGCCCCCTGCGCGCTGCTCATGGAGCAGCCGGGCGCCGCCGCGGGCCGCTTCCGCACGGTCCCGGCCCGCTACCTCACCGACCCGGGACACCGCCTCGACCAGAGCGCGTGGGAGGCGCTGCAGATCCCGGTGGGCGTCGCCTTCTTCTTCCGCAACGCGGCGCTCGACCGGCTGGTCGCCCTCTACCCGAGCCCGGCAGGAGCCACCGAGAGCGAACTCGAACCGGACACGTGGGCGGGGGTCCTCGGCGGCAGCCCACTCGCCGAACTGCTGGAGCCCGACGTGGAGGCACTGCTCCTGCGCCGCACCGACGGCCGGTGCGAGTGCCACCTCGTACCCATCGACATCTGCTACGAACTCGTCGGCCGCATGCGCCTGTTGTGGCAGGGCTTCGACGGCGGAGCCGAGGCCCGCGCCGCGCTGGACGCGTTCTTCGCGGACGTCGCGCGACGCGCCCGGCCCGTGAACGAGGCGGTGCGCCCGTGACCGAGTTCTCCTTCACCTGCACCGGCGTCCGCGCCGACCGATACGCCGCCGGACCGACCCTCGTCTTCCGCCTGCGCGTCACCGCCTCCGGTCACACCCCCGTGCACGCCCTCGCACTGCGCTGCCAGATCCGCATCGAACCCGCCCGCCGCGGTTACGCCTCCGCCGAAGCCGACGCTCTCGCGGACCTCTTCGGCGAGCGCTCACGCTGGGGCAGCACCCTCCAGCCGGTGCAGTTCGCCCAGGTCTCGCTGATGGTCCCCGGCTTCACCGGAGAGACCGAGGCCGACCTCGTGGTGCCCTGCACCTACGACCTGGACATCGCCGCGACCCGCTACCTCGGCGCCCTCGCCGACGGTGAGGTCCCCCTGCTGATGCTCTTCTCCGGTACGGCGTTCACCGGAGCCCGTGGCTTCCAGGTGGAGCCCGTCCCGTGGGACCGCGAGGCAGCCTTCCGGATGCCGGTCACCGCCTGGCGGGAGATGGTCGAGCAGCACTTCCCCGGCTGCGGCTGGATCCGGCTGCCCCGCGACACCATGGACGCCCTGCTCGCCTACCGCTCCCGGCACGCGCTGCCCTCCTGGGAGGCGACCGTCCAGGCGCTGCTGGACAGGGACGGTGCCGACCCGCCCGCGCACGACCCGCTGCGCGCCCTCACCGCCACCACCGGAAGGACCGATCCGTGACCGTGACCGCGTTCGCCCCCGGGACCGAGGAGCGCTTCGCCCTCGCCCGGCAGGTGGCCGACGCCGTCCTCTTCGAGGGCTATGTCCTCTACCCGTACCGCGCCTCGGCCGCCAAGAACCGGCTGCGCTGGCAGTTCGGGGTCCTCGTGCCGCCCGGCTGGGGCGCCGAGTGCGAGGAGCACGACTTCCAGCACACCGAATGCCTGATGGAACCGAAGGCGGGCGCGACCCTCTCGGTCGAGGTGCGCTTCCTGCGCGCCCGAAGGCGCACGGTGCAGCGGAAGGGTCCGGACGGCGGCTTCGACACGGTGCCCGAACTCCGCCTCGACGACCGGGTGTTGGTGCCCTGGGACGAGGGAAGCGAGGAGCGTGTCGAGATGGTCGCGCCGGTGGACGAGCTCCTGGGCGACGGCGTCACACATCCCTTCCGACTGCCCGCCCGCAAGGACACCGCACCGGTCCTGGACGCGGCCGGCCGAACCGTCGGCCGACTGGTGCGGCGGTGCGAGGAGATCAGCGGGACGGTCCGGCTGTCCGCCCGCGAACTCGACGGCCCCTACCGGGTGTTGCGGCTGACCGCTGTCGTCGAGAACACCAGCGACTGGACACCCCCCGAGGGCCGTGGCGCGGACCGGGACGCGGCGCTCCCGCACTCCCTGGTGGCCACCCACATGCTCATGGCTCTCAGCGCCGGATCGTTCCTGTCGATGACGGATCCCCCCGAGTGGGCGAAGGGCGCGGTGGCCGCCTGCCGCAACCTGCACACCTGGCCCGTACTCGCCGGCGAACCCGGCCACGCCGACCTCGTGCTGTCCTCGCCGATCATCCTGCAGGACCATCCGGCCATCGCGCCGGAGAGCCCCGGCGCGCTCTACGACGCCACCGAGATCGACGAGATCCTCGCGCTGCGCACCGCGGCCCTCACCGACGAGGAGAAACGCGAGGCCCGGGGCACCGACGAGCGGGCGGCCGCCGTGATCGAACTGGCGGACTCGATGCCCCCCGAGGTGCTGGAGCGGCTGCACGGGGCGGTGCGGAGCCTGCGTGAGGTGACCGGCCCCGGGCCCGCCGCCTCGGACGGCGGCTTCCCCGACGAGCACGGGGTGGAGCGGCCGGACACCCCCTGGTGGGACCCCGCGAGCGACACAGGCTTCGACCCGGCGCAGGACCGGGTGGTCGTGGACGGCCGATCGGTGGGCAAGGGCAGCCGCGTCGAGCTGCACCCGGGCCTGCGGCGCACCGACGCTCAGGACATCTTCCTGCGGGGCCGTACCGCGAAGGTGGAGGCGGTGCTGCACGACGTCGACGGCGGGGTGCACCTGGCGGTCGTCGTCGAGGGCGACCCGGGCGCCGACGTCCGCCGCGAGCAGGGACGGTTCCTGTACTTCCAGCCCGACGAGGTCACACCGCTGGAGGACGACGTATGAACCTTCCCCCACCGGCAGGTCCGAGGACTCTCGTGGCGGGCATCGGCAACGTCTTCCTCGGAGACGACGGCTTCGGGGTGGAGTCTGCACGCCGACTCGCCGAGCGCGACCTGCCCGCGCACGTCGAAGTCGTGGACATCGGCGTGCGCGGGGTACACCTCGCCTACCAGCTGCTGGACGGCTACGACACCCTCGTCCTCGTGGACGCCACGGCACGCGGCGAAGCCCCCGGCACGCTGTACGTGATCGAACACGACGTCGGCGGCGGGAGCCCCGCGCCCGGCGCCCCCGCGCTGGACGGTCATCGGATGACCCCCGACGCCGTCCTGGCGCTGCTGGGCACCCTCTGCGCCGGGACCGGCGCGGAGCCACCACGCCGCGTCCTGGTCGTGGGATGCGAACCGGCCTCGGTGGACGAAGGCATCGGCCTCAGCCCGCCGGTGTCCGACGCCGTGCCGGAGGCCGTCCGGCTGATCGAAGAGTTGCTGACGCACGGGGGGCCGGGAGAGTCCGCGCCGCGGGCCACGGCCGGTGGGATCTCGACATGAGGAGAGACGGGATGAAGAAGATCGTCATCGGTGGAGCGGCCCTCGCCGCCCTGGTCGCTGTCGCAGCCGAGGTGCTTCCCGACCTCCGGCGCTACCTGCGGATCCGGCGGATGTGAACCGTGGGCGCCACCCGGGTCTGCCGTGCGGTTGCGTCGAACGGCGTACCTCCGAGGCCGGTGACGGCGTGCCGGGCCGTGCGACCGGGCGGCGCCCGCCTCTAATGAAGCCCGGCGCAGGCAGGCTGCGGAAGGACGGAGACCCATGCACGAGATGTCCGTCGCGCTGGCCGTCGTCGACCAGGTGGCAGAGGCCGTCACCCGGGCCGAAGACGTCACGGTGGTGCGATCGGTACGGCTCCAGGTGGGCGAACTGGCCGGCGTCGTGCCCGATGCGCTCGCCTTCTGCTTCGAACTGGCCTGCGCCGGCACCGTTCTGGAAGGCGCCGAACTCGTCACCGAAGCGGTCCCGGGACGGGCCCGCTGCACGCGCTGCGCACACGAATGGGCCGTCGGCATGCCGCCCCGGCTGACCTGCCCCGCGTGCGGCGGGACGCAGACCGACCTGCTCGCGGGCCGGGAACTGCAGATCCTCGACGTGCACTGGGAGGACGGCGGCCCCCCGCACGCGCCCACCCGCGAACCGATCTCCGAGGAGCGCTGAACCATGTGTCGTGTCGTCGACCTGCGGCAGGCCGTACTCGCGAAGAACGAGGCGAGCGCCCACGAGCTGCGGGCGCACCTCGCGGCTCGCGGCACCGCGGTCGTCAACCTGCTGTCCAGTCCGGGCAGCGGCAAGACCGCGCTGCTGGAGCGCGAACTGCTGCGAGCACGCGAGCGGGCCGTTCCCGTCGCGGCGCTGAGCGCCGATCTGGCCACCGAGAACGACGCGGCCCGGCTGGCGCGTTCGGGCGTGCCCGTCAAGCAGGTGCTCACCGACGGACTGTGCCATCTGGAGGCGGGGATGCTCGCCGGGCACCTGGACGGGTGGTTGCCCGACGACACCCGGCTGCTGTTCGTGGAGAACGTCGGCAACCTGGTCTGCCCGGCCTCCTACGACCTGGGGGAGACACTGAGGGTCACCCTCGCCTCCGTGACGGAGGGCGAGGACAAGCCGCTCAAGTACCCCACGGCCTTCGGCCTCGCCCACCTTGTGGTGGTCACCAAGACCGACATCGCGGAGGCCGTCGAGTTCGACGAGGCGGCGTTCCGCGCGAATGTGGAGCAGGTCAACCCCGGGGTCGAGGTGATGCTGACCTCGGCACGCCGGGGGCAGGGCGTCGGGGCGCTGCTGGACCGGGCGCTCGCCGCCGCGGACGGCGCACCCGTCCACGCGCCGGTCATGGCCCGGCCGCCCCATCACCACGGTCACACCCACGCGCACACGGAGGCCACCGGCACCATGGCCCACAGCCACTCGTGAGCGGTCCGCAGGCTCCCACCGCCGTCGCAGAGAACACCCCGCGACGCCGCCGGGTCACCGTCCGGGGAGTGGTGCAGGGCGTGGGCTTCCGGCCCTACCTCTACGGCCTCGCCACCGAACTCGCCCTGGTGGGACACGTCACCAACACCCCGGAGGGCGTTGTCGCCGAGGTCGAGGGCAGCGCCTCGGCCGTGGCCCGGTTCTGCGACCGAATCGCCGCCCAGGCGCCCCCGCTCGCCCGCGTGGACTCCGTCCACCACCGGGACATGCCGCCCGCGGGCGGCAGCGCGTTCACCATCCTCACCTCCCGCACCGGTGGACCGGCCCGCACTCTTGTCTCCCCGGACACGGCCACCTGCGCCGACTGCCTCGCCGAACTGGCCGACCCGGCGGACCGGCGCCACCGCCACCCGTTCGTCAACTGCACCCACTGCGGCCCGCGGTTCACGATCGTCACCGGTGTGCCGTACGACCGGGCCCACACCACGATGGCGGGCTTCGCGATGTGCCCCGACTGCGCCCGGGAGTACGCGGATCCGGCCGACCGCCGCTTCCACGCGCAGCCCGTCGCCTGCCCCGCCTGCGGGCCGCGGCTGCGGCTGGTCGTGGCCCAGGAATCGGGACTCGACGATGTCGGCGGGGCGGACCCGCTCACCGAGGCCCGCGCACTGCTGAGGCGAGGCGCCATCCTCGCCGTGAAGGGCCTGGGCGGCTACCACCTGGCCTGCGATGCCACGAACCAGGCGGCGGTCGCCCTCCTGCGCCGCCGGAAGGCGCGCGGGGACAAGCCGTTCGCCGTCATGGCCAGGACCGCGGACGACGTCCGGCACCTCGTCCGGCTGAGCCCCGCGGAGCGGAGCCTGCTCGAAGGCCGGGCCAGGCCGGTCGTCCTGATGAGGCGACGCGACGCGGCCGGGGATCTCCGGCCCGCCCAGGCGGTCGCGCCCGGCAGCCCCGACCTCGGCGTGATGCTGCCGTACACACCGGTACACCATCTGCTGCTCGGCCTGCCCGGTGACCCGGACGGCCCCCGGCTGCTCGTCATGACCAGCGGCAACCTGTCCGGTGAGCCGATCGTCACCGACGACACCGAGGCATGGGAGCGGCTCGCGCACCTGGCCGACGCCTGGCTCACCCACGACCGGCCGATCCATGTCCCGTGCGACGACTCCGTGGTCCGCGTCTGCGACGGGGAGCCGCTGGTGATCCGCCGCTCACGTGGCTACGCCCCGCTGCCGGTCTCCCTCCCACTGCCCGTGCGGCCGGCCCTGGCCGTCGGCGGAGACCTGAAGAACGCCTTCTGCCTGGGAACGGGTCGCCGAGCCTGGCTGTCGGCGCACATCGGCGACATGGACGACGTAGGCACACAGCGGGTCTTCGAGCGCGCGGTGGCCCAGTTGGAGTCCATTACCGGGGTGCGCCCCGAGACCCTGGTCTCCGACCGGCATCCCGGCTACCGCTCCGCCGGATGGGCCGACCGGAACGCGGCGCACCGGCCCGTCGTACGCGTCCAGCACCATCACGCGCACATCGCCGCCACGATGGCCGAGCACGGGCTGGACGGCACCCGGCCGGTGATCGGAGTCGCCTTCGACGGCACGGGCCACGGCGACGACGGTGCCGTGTGGGGCGGGGAGTTCCTGCTCGCGGACTACGACCGCTTCACCCGGCTCGGACATCTCGCGTATGTTCCGCTGCCCGGTGGTGACGCCGCGGTGCGCCGGCCGTACCGCATGGCGCTGGCCCATCTGAGGGCGGCCGGGATCGACTGGACCGACGACCTCGCCTGTACGGACGCCTGCCCGCCCGATGAACTCCGTGTCCTGGAACGGCAGTTGGAGCGAGGCCTGAACTGTGTCCCCACGTCCAGCATGGGCCGGCTCTTCGACGCCGTGTCCTCGCTCGCCGGGGTGTGCCACCGCGCCGGATACGAGGCCCAGGCCGCCGTCGAGCTGGAGGGCGCGGCTCTGCGCGCACCCGTCGGCGACACCACCGCGTACGCCTTCGCCCTGCACGTCTCGGAGGAGGACCGGGACGGCGCGGTACGGGCCGATCCGGCACCCGTACTCGCGGCGATCGTCGCCGACCTGCGCGCGGGCGTCGAGCCGGCCCTCATCGCGGCTCGCTTCCACCGGAGCGTGACCGGCCTGGTGCACCGGATCTGCGTGCGGGCGCGAGAGCGGCACGGGCTGGACACGGTCGCACTGACGGGGGGCGTGTTCGCCAACACGCTGCTCTCCTCGGCCTGTGCCGCCACCCTGCGCGAGGACGGCTTCACGGTCCTGCGGCACCACCTGGTGCCGCCCGGCGACGGCGGCCTGGCGCTGGGCCAGCTGATGGTGGCCGCCCGCGCCACTCCCACTCCCACCGACTGAGCGAACGCGCGACCGACAGCGAGGAGAGGCTCATGTGCCTGGCGGTACCCGGCAGAGTGCTGGACATCGAGGAACGGGACGGCACCCGGATGGCCACCGTCGACTTCGGCGGAGTGGTCAAGGAGGTGTGCCTGGAGTACCTGCCCGACCTCCAGGTCGGCGAGTACGCCATCGTCCACGTCGGGTTCGCCCTGCAACGACTGGACGAGGAGTCGGCGCGGCAGACGCTCGAACTCTTCGCCGAACTCGGCATGCTGCAGGAGGAGTTCGGCGACGCCTGGGAGATGGCGGCGACGGAGGCGGGCGTCGACCCGGTGGAAGAGGTGCGCAAGTAGTGAAGTACATCGACGAGTTCCAGGACCCGGAGCTGGCCCGCCGGCTCCTCGACGACATCCACGCCACGGTGACCAGGCCGTGGGCCCTGATGGAGGTGTGCGGCGGGCAGACGCACAGCATCATTCGCCACGGGATCGACCAACTCCTCCCGGACAAGGTCGAGTTGATTCATGGGCCGGGCTGTCCGGTGTGTGTGACCCCGCTGGAGGTCATCGACAAGGCACTGGAGATCGCCTCCCGATCGGAGGTGATCTTCTGCTCCTTCGGTGACATGCTGCGCGTGCCGGGCACCGGACGGGACCTGTTCCAGGTCCGCGGCGAAGGCGGTGACGTGCGTGTCGTCTACTCGCCCCTCGACGCGCTGCGGATCGCACAGCAGAACCCGGACCGCGAGGTGGTGTTCTTCGGCATCGGCTTCGAGACGACGGCGCCTCCCAACGCCATGACGGTCCATCAGGCCCGGAAGCTGGGCATCCCGAACTTCAGCATGCTGGTCTCCCATGTCCGCGTACCGCCCGCCATCGAGGCGATCATGTCGTCGCCGAGCTGCCGTGTGCAGGGCTTCCTCGCGGCCGGCCATGTCTGCAGCGTGATGGGCATGGGGGAGTACCCGGAACTGGCTGAGCGCTTCCGGGTACCGATCGTCGTGACGGGCTTCGAGCCCCTGGACATCCTCGAAGGCGTGCGCCGTACCGTCCGTCAGCTCGAACGCGGTGAGCACACCGTCGACAACGCCTACGCCCGTGCCGTACGCCCGGAGGGCAACCCGGCCGCCCGGGCCATGCTGGAGGACGTCTTCGAGGTCACCGACCGTGCCTGGCGCGGTATCGGGGTGATCCCGCGGAGCGGCTGGCGGCTGGCGCCGAAGTACCGCGACTACGACGCCGAGCACCGCTTCTCCGTCGAGGGCATCCGCACGCAGGAACCGGCCGAGTGCCGCAGCGGAGAGGTCCTGCAGGGGCTGCTCAAGCCGCACGAGTGCGAGGCCTTCGGCACTCTGTGCACCCCTCGCACCCCCCTGGGCGCCACGATGGTCTCCAGCGAGGGCGCCTGCGCGGCGTACTACCTCTACCGGCGTCTGGACGTGCCCACCACCACGGATCGGGAGGCGAGCCCCGTTGTCTGACACCACAGACCTCCCCGCCCCGGCCCCCGCCCTCGACATCGAGGCGTGGACGTGCCCGGCGCCGGTGCGCGACCGGCCCCGCGTCGTCATGGGCCATGGCGGCGGCGGAGTTCTCTCCGCCGAACTGGTCCAGCAGATCTTCACCCCCGCGTTCGGCGGCGAGGTGCTCGCCCAACTGGGTGACGCCGCCGTCGTCTCCCTCGGCGGAGCCCGGCTGGCGTTCTCCACCGACTCCTACGTGGTGCGGCCGCTGTTCTTCCCCGGCGGGAGCATCGGCGATCTCGCGGTCAACGGGACGGTCAACGACCTCGCCATGAGCGGCGCCCGCGCCGCCTACCTCTCCTGCGGATTCATCCTGGAGGAGGGCGTCGAGCTCGACGTGGTCACGCGAGTGTCCGAGGCGATGGGCGCGGCCGCGCGCACCGCCTGTGTGGAGGTGGCCACCGGCGACACCAAGGTGGTGGAGGCCGGCCACGGAGACGGGATCTTCATCAACACGGCGGGCATCGGCCTCGTCCCGGCCGGCGTCGATCTGCGTCCCCAGCGGGTCGTCCCCGGCGACGTCGTGATCGTCAGCGGAGCCATCGGTGTCCACGGCGTGGCGATCATGAGTGTGCGCGAGGGCCTGGAGTTCGGAGTGGAGATCAAGAGCGACTGCGCGGCGCTCGGCGGGCTGGTCGACGCCATGCTCGCCGTCACCCCGGATCTGCACGTCCTGCGCGATCCCACCAGGGGTGGCCTGGCGGCCTCGCTCAACGAGATCGCGGAGGCCTCCGGGACCGGGGTGGTCATCCGGGAACGCGACGTCCCGGTGCCGCAGGCCGTGGCCAACGCCTGCGCCATTCTCGGACTGGACCCCATGTACATCGCCAACGAGGGCAAGCTGGTGGCCTTCGTCCCGCGCGAGCACGCCGACGCCGTTCTGGAGGCGATGCGAGCCCATCCTCTGGGCGCGGACTCGGTGATCATCGGCGAGGCCGTCGAGGCACATCCCGGCATGGTCGTGGCCCGCACCGGCCTGGGCGGGACGCGGGTGGTGGACCTGCCGATCGGGGAGCAACTACCGCGGATCTGCTGACGGAGGTGTCGCTCGTCGAGCAGCGGGCCGTCAAGACGTCGATGGGCACCGTCAACCCGGTCGGTGCCCGGACGGCGGATCCTGTGGATCGACGCCGGTCGTGGCGGAACTCCGTCGGAATGACCGGGCCCCGGCGCGAACCCCTCGACCACCCGCGGGAGTGCCGGACGATACCGAGCTCACCCGCGCCAACCACGAGCGAGCCGTCTGGATCTCCCGTTCGCCGAGTGGCCACTGCGGTCCGAATGGAGGGAGGCTGTAGGGGAGGTGATCCATGTTCCCCGGCAGCGGTTTCGATCGCCGAGGAGGCCGCCACCAGGTCGGTGACCAGCTGATGGGAGGAAGCCATGAGGGTTGGAGTGCTGACCGGCGGCGGTGACTGTCCCGGCCTCAATGCTGTGATCCGCAGCGTCGTCCGCAAAGGCGTACAGGAGTACGCCTTTGAGTTCGTCGGTCTGCGAGACGGCTGGCTCGGCGCGCTCCAGGACAGGGTAGTGCCGCTCGACATCCCCAGCGTGCGCGGAATCCTTCCCCGCGGCGGAACCATCCTCGGCTCCTCCCGTACCAACCCGCTCAAGCACGAGGACGGCCTGCGGCGGGTGCAGGACACCCTTGCCGCGCACAACGTGGACGCGCTCGTCGTGATCGGCGGCGAGGACACGCTCGGTGTGGCCACCGAGCTGAGCCGTCAGGGGATCAATCTGGTCGGTGTACCGAAGACCATCGACAACGACGTGTCCGGCACCGACTACACCTTCGGCTTCGACACCGCCGTCGGCATAGTGACCGAGGCCATCGACCGCCTCCACACCACTGCCGAGTCGCACATGCGCACCCTGGTGGTGGAGGTCATGGGGCGGCACTCCGGGTGGATCGCGTTGCATGGCGGCGTCGCGGGCGGTGCCAACGTGATCCTCATCCCGGAGCGGCCGTTCGACATCGATCTGGTCTGTGAGCGGGTGAAGAGCCGATTCGAGATCAACTACGCGCCGATCGTCGTGGTGGCCGAGGGGGCCGTCCCCCAAGAGGGACAGATGATGGTCAAGGACCAGACGTTGGACGAGTTCGGCCATGTGCGACTGTCCGGCATCGGCGACTGGCTGGCCCAGGAGATCGCGGACCGTACAGGCACGGATGCCCGCACCACGGTCCTGGGGCACATCCAGCGCGGCGGCACGCCGAGCGCCTTCGACCGGTGGCTGGCCACGCGCTTCGGGCTGCACGCCGTCGACGCGGTCAAGGACGGCGACTTCGGCGTGATGGTTGCCCTCCAGGGCACGCAGATCGTCCGTGTTCCGCTCGCCGATGCCACAGAGAAGACCAAGCGGGTCGATCCGTCGCTGTACGACGAGTTCGAGGTGTTCTTCGGCTGACTGCCCCACGCACTCGCCGGATCGCCATCAGACCTGCCGGTCCGCCATCAGCCGACGTGCGGAACGACCGCGACCGGGCAGCGGGCGTGGTGCAGGACGGCGTGGGTGACAGGCCCCAGTCTGCCCTCGACCGCCTGGGGATCGGTACGGCGGCCCACGACGAGCAACTCCGCATCCGTGGACGTGTTCAAGAGCGCTTCCGCGGGGTGGAGGAGCACGACATCGGGACGGACCGTCACCCCCGGATACTTCTCCTGCCACGCGCGCAGGGCGTCGGAGAGCTGCATGACCTCCTGATCCTCCCAGGTGGCGCGGTCCTCCTCGGTCACGACCAGCGTCCGGGGAGACACGGAGTCGGCAGGAAGGGCCCATGCCTGGACCACTCGCAGACGTGCTCCGCGTGCCTCAGCGGCCGAGAACGCGAAGTCCGCCGTCTCGCTGATCGGCTGATGCGCGTCGAACCCCACCACTAGCCGGGTGGCGCCGCGTGCCCTGTGCATCCCTTCTTCGAAGGCGTCGGCGTGCTCGTGGGGCACCAGCACAACGGGGCAAGGAGCCGCCATGGCCATGCGCAGGGCCACCGAGCCGACCGCGAGACCGTCGAAGCCACCCGTCCCCCGTGTGCCGACGACGAGGAGCCCGGCAGCGCGTGCCGCGGCGAGGAGTGCCGAGATCGGGGCGCCATCGGTCTGTTCACCCCGTACCTCAAGGCCCGGGTAGCGGTCGCTGAGATCGGCGACCGTCCGCTGGAGCATCCGCTCACCCATGTGACGCAACCAGTCCACCGCAGAGAGCGGCACGGCGGCGCCCGGAAGCGGCGGGGAGGCATGCATCAGGCGCAGCGGAACGCCGCGCAGCGCGGCTTCCCGCGCCGCCCAGTCGGCTGCCACCGAACTGTGTGCGGACCCGTCGATACCCGCCAACACAGGGTGACTCATCGTGTCCTCCTTCGCCCGGCGTGGCCCTCCGCAGTAACCGCACGGCCCATGCCTCTTCTCTTCCACTGTTCCACGGCAGGACCGGGACGGCCTTACAGCCGGATCCTGCGGACTTACGACGCCGCAGCGGCGCACACCGCCTCAGGGACGTCCGGGGACCGAGATGAGCGAGGCGTCACGGATGTGGCCAGGCCGACGACGCCCGGGAGCATGCCGATTCGGCCACCGGCGTGGTGATCACACGCGCTCTTCCGGATCGAGCGTCTCCGGGCCGCCCAGGTCCAGGCGGAACGGTGGGTAGGTGTCCGTCATCAGAGCGGCGTAGGCGGTGACTCGCAGGACCCATCGGTTGAGGCCGATGATCAGGTCGAACAGGTCCTTCGGATACTTCTCGGTGAAGGCCAGGATCACGGCCGCGATGATGGTCAGCACGCCGATCAGCCCGCCGGACCACCAGCCGAATTGGGCGCCGCTGAGGAAGAAGCCGATGACCATGTAGTGCGGGATGGCCAGGAGCCACCACTTGACCAGCACCAGGCCGCGGGAGAGCCGCTCCGGGTAGGCGATGTCCAGCCGTGCCGGGTAATCCGGTTCCTCGCCCAGGCTGAACGGCGGGTACCGGTCGGTACCCAGGGCGTCGTACGAGTAGTACGAGACCCGCCAACTCCAGCGCAGCACCCCCAGGTTGAAGTCGAACAGGGCACGGGGATAGCGCTCGGTGAACAGGATGGCGAAGAACGCGATCACGGTCACCAGGGTGAAGGCGATCCAGAGGAAGAACAGCACCACGTAGTGCGGAATGGCGAGGATCCACTTCACGAGCCACAGCCATCGGGACAGTGGCGAGTCGATACGCGCGTTCACCCGGACCGGGCGCTCCGGGAATCCCACCAGGTTCGTCATGGTGATCAGCTCCTTCGCCTCGGCGCTGGAGTCGCCGAGTGGGCTTATGACCAGCCTGGCTGCTTCCGCCCGACGCCGCGAGGGCAGTGTGGGACCGTCGGGGCCCCTGGCGGAGTGCGCGGCCGCCAGTTCGGGGCACAGCTGCGCGGAGACAGGGTGCCGACGCCCTTTTTCCCGTGCCTGGAAGAAACCCGGCGTTCAGCGCGTCGGGACAATCCGCACAGGCGGGTCCGGTTGTCGTCCGCGCTGGGCGGCGCGGCCATGGGAGGCCCGGGCGGTGTGCCCCGTGCTAGCGTGGGGCGTTTGCAGCGTCGCTGTGTCGGTGCCCGGTTCGCGGTCCCTGGCAGGTGGCCGCGTCCCCGCCGCGCCTTCCTCGGTACGGTCCCTTCGGAGGAAGGCTCTCTGTGAGCGAATCAGCACGTGCCGATGCCCGGCAGCAGGATGAGGTGTCCGAGGCGTCGGGCGCCACCGCGGCTCTGCCCCCGGCGGAGTCCTTCGCGGAGCTGGGACTGCCGGCCGAGATCCTGCGGGCGCTCGACGAGCACGGCGTGACGGTGCCCTTCCCCATCCAGGCGGCGGCACTGCCCAACGCACTCGCGGGACGGGACGTTCTGGGCCGGGGCCGTACCGGATCCGGCAAGACGCTCGCCTTCGGCCTGGGGGTGCTCGCCCGGACGGCCGGGCGGCGTGCGCAGCCCAAGGAGCCGCTGGCGCTCGTCCTGGTGCCCACCAGGGAGCTGGCGCAGCAGGTCGGTGAGGCGCTCACCCCGTACGCCGAGGCGCTGCGGCTGCGGCTCGCGACCGTGGTGGGCGGGGTGTCCATCGGACGGCAGGCCGCCGTGCTGCGGGACGGCGCCGAGATCGTCGTCGCCACACCCGGCCGACTGCACGACCTCATCGACCGCAAGGCATGCCGGCTGGGACAGGTGCGCATCACGGTCCTGGACGAGGCCGACCAGATGTGTGACATGGGGTTCCTGCCGCAGGTCACCGAAGCCCTGGACCAGGTGCGTCCCGACGGGCAGCGCATGCTGTTCTCCGCCACCCTCGACCGCGATGTCGACCAGCTGGTGCGGGACTACCTGCGCGACCCCGCTGTCCACTCCGTGGACCCCTCCTCCAGCGCGGTCTCCGCGATCGAGCACCACGTCTTCGTCGTGCACGGCCCGGACCGGTACGCCGTGACCACGGAGATCGCCTCTCGGGACGGCCGTGTCCTGCTGTTCCTGGACACCAAGCACGGCGTCGACCTGCTCACGCGGCATCTGCGGGCCAGCGGCGTGGCCGCCGCCGCCCTGCACAGCGGGAAATCCCAGCCGCAGCGCACCCGGACCCTGGCCCAGTTCAAGAACGGTCAGGTCACCGCGCTGGTAGCGACGAACGTCGCCGCACGCGGCCTGCACGTCGACGACCTCGACCTCGTGGTCAACGTCGACCCGGCCACCGACCCGAAGGACTATCTGCACCGCGCGGGCCGCACCGCCCGGGCCGGCCGCTCCGGCACCGTCGTGACACTCGTCCTTTCGGGACAGCGCCGCGAGACGAGCCAGGTCATGGCGGACGCCGACGTCGCCCCCAGGGTCACCAAAGTGTGGTCCGGCGAGGCGGAGTTGAGCCGGATCACCGGTGCCAAGGCCCCCTCCGGAACGCCCCTCGACGGCGGGCCGGCCGTACCGCGCCCCAAGAACCACAACGCCCCGTTCCGCGGCCTGGGCAGCACCAAGGACGCGAAGGGCGGCTCCGGCGGCAGGCCGTCCCGCAAGAGCAGCGAGGCCCGCACGCTCGCGGAGGCCCGCAAGGCGGCCCGGGTGCGGCGCGGCGGCTGAGTCCGGCCGGCCGTACTGCCGGGTGCTGTCTTCGTCTACGCTGCTGGACGGATGCGTGGGACCGGAGATCGGCCGGGGTGGACCGGACGGCGTCACGTGCGGGTGACCGTGCGCAGGGGGAGGCGTGCACACGATGGAGAACGGCGCGGACCTGCCACGGCGGATCGGTGTCTACACCGTCGAGCGAGAGCTGGGCGCGGGCGGCATGGGGACGGTCTACCTCGCCCGGTCACGGGGCGGTCGGGCCGTCGCGGTCAAGGTGGCGCGCCCCGAGTTGGCCGCCGACCCGCACTTCCGTGCACGGTTCCGCGCAGAGGTCGAGGCGGCCCGCAGGGTCGGCGGTTTCCACACGGCTCCGGTCGTGGACGCCGATCCCGACGCGGAGGCGCCCTGGCTGGCCACCGCGTACATCCCCGGGCCCACGCTCGCCGAGCTGATCGAGAGTCAAGGGCCCATGGACAAAGAGCAGTTGAGGTCTCTCGGGGCGGCGCTGGCAGAGGCGCTCCAAGCCGTCCACGCCTGTGGGCTCGTACACCGGGATCTGAAGCCGGGCAACATCATCATGGCCGACGACGGCCCACGCGTCCTCGATTTCGGCATCGCGCGGGCCGTGGAGTCCACCCGGCTGACCGCCACCGGGGCGGCCTTCGGCACTCCCGGATACCTCGCGCCCGAGCAGGCGCAGGGCGACGAAGTCGGCGGTGCCGCCGACGTGTTCGCGCTCGGGGCCGTACTCGTCGCGGCGGCCGGGGGCAGCGCGTTCGGCACCGGGACGCCCATGGGGCTGATGTACCGGTCGGTGCACGAGCCCGCGGATCTCTCCGCGCTGCCGGGGGAGCTACGGTCGCTGGTCGCCGCCTGCCTCTCCAAGGATCCCGCCGACCGTCCCACACCCGAGGCGCTCCTGGGCTCGCTCGGACCGGACCCGAACCCGGAGCTCGTACCGGATCCGAACACACTCGCGCTCGCCACCCCTGACCGGCCGCGCTTCGGACCGCCGGTCCCGGTCAAGCCCCCCGCCGATCCCGGCCGCGTCGACGAACCTCTCCGGCCCGCCCCGGCCGAAGCCTCGCGCACGCCCCGCGTGGTCACCCTGCTGATCGTGGCCACGGTCGTGACGGGGGCACTCGTGGGCGGTCTCCTCGCCCTCACACGGCAAGGGGACGACAACAACAAGGGCGACGGCCCCTCCGTCACCGCTTCGGATTCCCGGCGGGCCACGTCACAAGCCTCCGCTCCGCCGTCCACGCCCGCTTCCTCCCGGGTGAGCACCACCCCCAAGGACCGCGTCACCGTCGCGGTGACCGCCAAGAGCGGGCGGAGCTGGATCTCGGTGAAGGACCACAACGGCCGAATTCTGTTCGACGGAGTGCTGGGCAACGGCGAGAGCAAGAACTTCACGGACAACAGCCAGATCACCCTGGTCCTTGGCGATGCCTCCGTCCTCCAGCTCGTCGTCAACGGCAAAGAGGTCCCCAACGACTTCCAGCCCGGCCAGGTCGAACGTCTCACCTACGGCAGAAGCGACTAGATGTATTGACCCGCAGCGTTGTTGACGCGGCTGCGGGGGGCCGGCGTCATCGAGTAAGGCTCAGGGCAGTACGACGATCTTGCGTCCCTGGCCTGCTGCGAACTGTTCCAGTGCCTGTGGGTACTGGGCCAGCGGCAGGCGGTGGCTGATGAAGACCTGTGGATCGAGTACCCCGGTGGCGAAGAGCTCGGCCGCGCGCTCGTAGCTGTGCAGGACGGCCATGGAGCCGGTGATGGTGATCTCCTGGTTGTAGATGCGGTAGGGCGAGATGGTGGCTGTCGTCGCGTAGTCGGAGACCCCGAACTGGAGGAAGGTGCCGGCCTTGGCGACGCGGTCCAGGCCGTCCTGGATGGCGGCGGCGTTGCCGGTGGCGTCGACGACCACGTCCCAGCCGGCCGGCCGCCCCAACTCGTCGGCCGAGAGGGCCGCTTGGGAGCAGCCGAGCTTCTCGGCCGTGGCCAGTCGTTCGGGGTTGACGTCGACGACGTCCACCGAGGCGGCTCCGGTGCGCTTGGCGAGCTGGAGCATCATCAGGCCCATGGTGCCGCTGCCGTAGATCAACACGTGGGAGCCGAGCCTGCTGCGCAGGACGTCGTAGCCGCGCACGGCGCAGGACAGCGGTTCGATCAGGGCCGCGTCCTGGACGTCCACGTGGTCGGGCAGTCGTACGCAGTTGGCGACGGGTGCCACGGCGTACTCGGCGGCGCCGCCGGCCCTGGTCACGCCGATCGCCTGCCAGCGGTCGCAGAGGTTGTTGCGGCCGGCTCGGCAGTAGTGGCATTCGTTGCAGTACAGGGAGGGGTCGACGGCGACTCGGTCGCCGACGGCGAGTTCGGTGACCTCGCTGCCGAGGCCGACGACCTCGCCGGCGAATTCGTGGCCCGGTATGACAGGGAGGGTGGGTGCGAACTCGCCCTGGAGGATGTGCAGATCGGTGCCGCACAGCCCGCAGGCCGCGACCTCGACGACGACCTCGCGCGGCCCGGGGGTGGGGTCGGGCACGGTGGTGACGGTGACCTTGCCGGGGGCTTCGATGACAGCGGCTTTCACTTGACTGCTCCTAGGGACAGGCCGCGGACGAGTTTGTCCTGGGCGGCGAAGCCGGCGATGAGGACGGGCAGGGAGACGAGGGTGGCGGCGGCGCAGAGCCG
>NZ_JBSFHA010000097.1:0-40485 GCF_053596855.1 Streptomyces sp. NPDC001617 | reverse complement strand
ATGGATCCGCGGCGGTCGAGTTCCAGCTCGCGCAGACCGCGCAGCACGGCGTTGGCCGCACCCGCCAGGATGTCGCACTCGATCGCGTCGCCGTCGGGGTTGTGCGCCAGTTCGGCAAGGACGACCAGGTTGAAGACATAGCGGTCGTCGGTCAGCAGCCCGACCGCCCGCGGGGTGAGATCGGTGGGGCTCACCAGCCGGATGTGGATCATCTCCATGCACCACCTCCTTCGCTCGCCGACGGCGCCACCGCGGCGCCACGTTGCCCGAGCGCCGGAGCTCTCCCGCTGGTGACCGGCCGACTCCAGCAAGTAACGCCCGGTGGGCGGGGGTCGGCAAGCCGGGGTGCCTGCTCGCGCCCCGGCGCCCCCGGTCACTTCGGTCGCTTCCGACGCGCAAGGACCACCCGAGTGGCCCATAGTGGACTCAAGGGATCTTTCCGACATTTCGGAGCAACCATGGATCGCTACCCTCCCATCGCCGAACACGGCCTGGTGGGCGACCTGCAGACCGCCGCGCTCGTGTCGTCGCAGGGTGTCGTGGACTGGTTCGCCGCTCCGCGGTTCGACTCGCCGAGCATTTTCGCCGCCCTCCTCGACCATGACGGCGGCGGGTACCTGCGGCTGGCCCCCGAGCACCCGGACCAGAGCTGCAAGCAGCTCTACTATCCCGACACGGCCATTCTGGTGACCCGGTTCATGTCACCGGACGGGGTGGGCGAGGTGGTCGACTTCATGCCTCCGGACCGAACCGGCGCCGCCACCGACCGGCACACCCTGATACGCGTCGTGCGTGCCGTGCGGGGGACCGTCGACTTCACACTCGAGTGCCGGCCGCGCTTCGACTACGGCCGGGCCGAGCACCAGCTGGAGCTCGGCGAGGGCGAGAAGCGCTGCCTGTTCCGGTCGCCTGGGATGGACGCGCACCTGCAGACCTCCTTCCCGCTCGAGCGGGACGGCCAGGACGTACGCGGCCGGGTGACACTGAGCGCCGGCGAGTACGGTGGCGCCGTGTTCACCGTCTGCGCGTCCGGCGGCGAGGCACCCGCGCCCCTCACCGTCGACGGGCTCACCGCACAGGTCGAGGACACCGGCCTCTTCTGGCAGGACTGGCTGCACCAGTCCCGCTACCGGGGCCGCTGGCCCGAGCTGGTGCACCGTTCGGTCATCACCCTCAAGCTCCTCACCTACGCCCCCACCGGCGCCCTCGTCGCGGCGGCCACCATGGGCCTGCCCGAGCAGGTCGGCGGCGAGCGCAACTGGGACTACCGGTTCACCTGGGTACGCGACGGCGCGCTGTCCGTGCGGGCCATGCTGGACCTGGGTTTCGTCGAGGAGGCCACCGCCTTCGTCCACTGGCTCGTCGCCAGACTGCACGAGCGCGAGGGCAAGGAGGAGGAGCCGCTCCAGACGATGTACCGGATCGACGGCAACCCCGACCTGCCGGAGGAGACACTCGCCCACTTCGAGGGCTACCGGGGCTCCTACCCCGTCCGCATCGGCAACGGCGCCGCCGACCAGCTCCAGCTGGACATCTATGGCGAGGCCCTCTACGCGCTGTCCCAGGGCCGCGAGATCGGGCCGCAGGCCACCTACCGGGCATGGAAGACGATGGCCAGGACGCTGGACTGGCTCGCCGACCACTGGGACCGGCCGGACGAGGGCATCTGGGAGACCCGCGGCGGCCGCCAGGACTTCACCTACAGCCGGGTGATGTCCTGGGTCGCCTTCGACCAGGGGCTCAGCCTGGCCGAGCACTACCGCAGGCCCGCCGACCTGGACAAGTGGCGCAGCGCCAGGGACACCATCCTCGAACAGGTCATGGAACGCGGCTGGAGCGAGCGGGAGGGCGCCTTCGTCCAGCACTACGGCGGCGACGTCCTGGACGCGTCCCTCCTGCTCATGCCGAGGGTCTCGTTCATCGCCCCGAAGGACCCGGCCTGGCTCTCCACCCTCGCCGCCATGGACCGCAAGCTCGTCTCCGACAGCCTCGTCTACCGCTACGACCCAGCGGCATCACCCGACGGGCTGCGCGGCTCGGAGGGCACCTTCAGTCTGTGCACCTTCCTCTACGTCGACGCGCTGGCCCGGGCGGGACGACTGCCCCAGGCCCGCTACACCTTCGAGAAGATGCAGACCTACGCCAACCACGTCGGCCTCTTCGCCGAGGAGGTCGGCCCGACCGGGGAGCAACTGGGCAACTTCCCGCAGGCGTTCACCCATCTGTCGCTCATCATGGCGGCCACCACCCTCGACCGGGCGCTCGACGCGGAGCAAGGGCGCTGACCCATGGCCACCCGTGCCCGTCCGGCAGAACCGCCACGGCTGACCGAGGACGAGTTCGGTGTGCTCCGCCGGCACCTGCTCTCCCGCGCCGCCTGGGCCTCCGGCGAGCGGGGCGCCCTGGAAGCGCTCACTCCCGCCCGGGTGGTGGCCGCCACCCGCGAGGTGCGGACGGGCCGGACGGTGACGCTCGCCGCGCCGGTGGAGACGCTGCGCGGCCCGGACAATCCGGAGCCCGCGAAGCACCGGATGATCGGCCGGCCGGACGAAGACACGTCCAGCGGGCTCCACTTCGCGAGGGACAGCTTCGCGATGAACGTGCACGGCGACGCCGACAGCCACATCGATGCCCTCTGCCATGTGATCTACGACGGCACCCTGCACGGCGGCGTCGCCGCGAGCAGCGTCACGGCGGACGGGGCCACGGCGCTCTCCGTCGAGGCGGCTCGCGACGGGATCGTGGGTCGCGGTGTGCTGTTGGACATTCCGCGGCTGCGCGGCGTGCCCTGGCTCGAACCGGGCGATCACGTGACCGCCGGCGACCTCGCCGCGGCCGAGACCGCCCAGCACCTCCGCGTGGAAGAGGGCGACCTCCTCTTCGTGCGCGTCGGCCACCGCCGACGCCGTGCCGAACTCGGGCCGTGGCACGCGGCGCGTGAGCGCGCCGGACTCCACCCGTCGGCACTGGAGTTCCTCGCCGACCGGCGGGTCGCCGTGCTCGGCGGCGACGGCAACAACGACACGGCCCCGAGTTCCACCGAGGGCGTCGACTTTCCCGTGCATGTGCTGGCGGTCCACGCCATGGGCCTGCACCTGCTGGACTACCTGCAGTTCGAGGACCTGGCACCGGTCTGCGAGGCGGAGGGACGCTGGTCCTTCCTCTGCGTGATCGCCCCGCTGAGGCTGCCGGACGCCACCGGCTCGCCGGTCAATCCGATTGCCGTCCTGTGACCCCGGCGCCCTCGGTCGTGGTGGTCATGGGTGTCTCGGGATCGGGCAAGTCCACCGTGGGACTGCTGCTCGCGCAGCGGCTCATGGTGCCGTTCCTGGAGGCGGACGACCTCCACCCGGCCGCGAACCGCGCCAAGATGGCCGCGGGTCGCCCGCTCGACGACGAGGATCGCCGCCCGTGGCTGCGGTCGGTCGCCGCATGGATCCGCGAGGCGCGCGACGCCGGACAGGGCGGGGTGGTGGCGTGCTCGGCCCTCAAGCACGGGTACCGGGACGAGTTGCGCAGGGCAGGCACAGGCGTGTGGTTCCTGTATCTGGCGCTGGACCGCGCGATCGCCGACCAACGGGTCGCAGGCCGTGCGGGCCATTTCATGCCCGCCCGGCTGGTCGCCTCCCAGTACGCCGCCCTGGAACCGCTGCGGCCGGACGAGCCCGGCCTGACCGTCGACGCGCGGGCCGCCCCGCAGACCCTCGTCGACCAGGCGGTGCGCGCCGTCCGGGCCGTGAAGTGACCGGGCGCCTGATCGACTCCGCCGGGTCGCCGCCCGCCGACCCACCCGATAGTTTGGGAATTGGCGCTGAATGTCCCGAATACGTGAATGTCCGTGCGAAACAGCACAGCCGGAGCCCCCCGGACGGGCGCTTCGGCCCGGACAGCCGACGACTCCTAGGACGGGACCCTCTCATGGCCGACGATCAGCACTACGACGTCATCGTCATCGGTACGGGAGCGGGCGGCGGCACGCTCGCCCACCGGCTGGCCCCCTCCGGCAAGCGGATCCTGATGCTGGAACGCGGCGGCTACCTGCCGCGGGAGCGGGACAACTGGGACTCCGACGCCGTCTTCGTCAAGGGCAAGTACCGTGCCCCCGAGTTCTGGTACGACAGGCACGGCAAGCAGTTCCCGCCGGAGGTCAACTACTACGTCGGCGGCAACACCAAGTTCTACGGCGCCGCGCTCTTCCGGCTCCGGCCCGAGGACTTCGGCGAACTGCGCCACCACGACGGCATCTCTCCGGCCTGGCCGATCAGCTACGAGGACCTGGAGCCGTACTACACCCAGGCCGAGCACCTCTACCTGGTGCACGGCCGGCACGGCGAGGACCCCACCGGAGGGCCGACCAGCGCGCAGTACGCCTACCCGCCGGTCGAGCACGAGGCACGCATCCAGCAGCTCAGCGACGATCTGGGGAAGGCCGGCCTGCACCCCTTCCACCTGCCGATCGGCGTGAACCTCACTCAGGACGAGCACGGCCGGGCCACCCACGACAGCGTCTGCATCCGCTGCGACCGCGTCGACGGCTTCCCCTGCCTGATGGGCGCCAAGTCCGACGCGCAGGTGATCTGCGTCGACCCGGCACTGAAGTACGACAACGTCACGATGGTGACCAGCGCCGACGTGCGGCGCCTGGAGACCGACCCGACCGGACGCACCGTCACCAGGGTCGTCGCCGAACTCGGGAACGGGGCGACCGAGGAATTCAGCGCCGACATCGTGGTGGTCGCCGCCGGCGCGGTCAACTCCGCGGTCCTGCTGCTGCGTTCGGCGGGCGACAAGCACCCCGCCGGCCTGGCCAACAGCTCGGGCGTGGTGGGTCGCCACTACATGCGGCACAACAACCTCGCGCTGATGGCGGTGTCGAAGGAACCGAACCCCACCAGTTTCCAGAAGACCCTCGCGCTGAACGACTGGTACCTGGGCGCGGACGACTGGGAGTTTCCGCTCGGTGGCATCCAGATGCTCGGCAAGTCGGACGCCGACCAGATCCACGGCGAGGCGCCACGCTGGGCCGGTGCCGTCCTGCCCGACATGCCCTTCGAGGTACTCGCGCACCACGCCGTCGACTTCTGGCTGTGCGGAGAGGACCTTCCGCTGCCCGAGAGCCGGGTCACCCTCGACAAGGACGACGCCATCCACCTGGCCCTCGACGAGAAGAACAACATCGCCGGGCTCAAGCGCCTCCAGCACAAGCTGCGGGGGATGCTCGGGCACCTGGGCATGCACGAGCACCATCTGCTGGATCACAGCATCTACCTGCACAAGGGCATGCCGATCGGCGCCACCGCACACCAGGCGGGCACCGTGCGGTTCGGCGACGACCCACGGAGTTCGGCCCTGGACGTCAACTGCAAGGCCCACGACCTCGACAACCTCTACGTCGTGGACACCAGTTTCTTCCCCAGCATCGGCGCGGTGAACCCGTCCCTGACCGCCATCGCCAACGCCCTGCGGGTCGGCGACCACATCGCCGCCCGGCTGAGGTGACGGGGACGCCGTCGCCGCGTGAACCGACTGAGCGTCGCTAAAGGTTGTCGCCGGACGTTCTGGCGGCCCGGGTGTCGGCGTCGGTGAGCTCCTCCAGTTCACCCATCGTGTCGAGCCGGTAGAGCAGTACCAGCGCCGGACCGACCAGCACGATCGCGATGCCCGTGACGATCACCAGCCAGCGCAGGGTGTGGGTGGCCCCGGCCGCCTCGGTCACCGTCAGCGAGGTGGGCAGCAGGTAGGGCCGCTGCGCGAAGCCCCAGGCGCCGACGACCAGGGCCACGCTCGCCACCGAGGTGTAGCGGGACCAGCCGTGGGATCGGCGCAGCAGAAGCCCCACCGTGGCCAGACCGCAGACCGCGGCCAGAATGATCAGCAGCAGGCCCATGCCCCCGGTGAGGCCGTCCCAGACGTAGCGGGCGTCATGGTGCGTGACGGGCAGGGCGATGAGCGCGAGGACCACAATGACGCCGAAGGCACACAGCGCCCGCAGGCGGAAGTAGTCGACGAGATCGGGCGCGCCGAACCGCAGGGCGTCGGAGCAGAGGAAGACCGCTCCGAGGAAGGCGGTGGCGGCGATGGCCAGCAGACCCGTGAGGACGGACGTTCCGTTGGCCCAGGCGTCCGCGGAGGCGGTCGTGCCGACCTCGACCCGGCCGGAGGCGATGCCGCCGAGCACCGCCCCGAGGAAGAACGGCGTCACCAGCGACGAGACGGCGAACGCGGCACCGTAGATCCGTTGTTGGGCCAGGCGGCGGGTCGGCTTGCGCAGGGCGAACCCGGCGCCGCGCAGGACCAGGCCGACGGCGGCGAGGGCGAGCGGCAGCCACATCGCGGAGAAGACGGCCTGGAACATCGTCGGGAAGCCGGTCCACATGATGACCAGAACGAAGATCAACCAGACGTTGTTGGCCTCCCAGACCGGGGCCATGGCGTGGTCGATGAGCCACCGGGGCCGCTTGCCGCGCTCCGCGCCGCCGGCCAGCAGGTCCCAGAAGCCGGCGCCGTAGTCGGTGCCTCCGGCACAGGCGTAGGCGGCGATCGCGATCACCAGCACCCATGCGATGAATTCGGCCATTACGACGCACCGCCGGGAGTGTGGCCGGATCCGCCACCAGGCGCGGTGCCGACGGTTGTGGGCTCGGGCTCGCTTCGGGGCCCGTAGGGGGTGTCGGTCTCCGGCGGCAGTTCGGCGCGCGCGGCGGCCGAGCCCTCGTCGGCGATGCGCCAGCGGGTGCGCATCTTCAGGACGACCGCGAGGAACGAGCCGAAGACGGCCACGTACACGACCATGACGATGCCGAGCATCGCCCACAGTGATCCGGCGCGGGTGCTGGTCACCGCCTCCGAGACCCGCATGTGCTGGTAGACGATCCAGGGCTGACGGCCGACCTCCGTGGTGATCCAGCCGCACTCCACGGTGACCAGGCAGGCGACTCCCGCGAGCGCGGCACAGCGGTAGAACCAGCGGTTACCGGGGTTGTCCCGATGCCGCCACCAGGACCACGCGTACCAGAGCGCGAGCAGGATCAGCACACTGCCGATGGTGACCATGATGTCGAAGGCCCAGTGGGCGATGGTGGCCTGGACGGCGGTGGGGCGGTCGGCGGCCGGCACCGAGGTCAGCCCGGTCACCTGGGTGCTGGGTTTGAAACCGGCGAGGATCGAGTCCAGCTGGGGGATCTTGATTCCGCCGGAGATCGTGCCGTCGCTGTTCAGCCGTCCGAACAGGTACTCGGGTACGTGGGTGTCGGTCTTCCAGACGAGCTCCGTGGCGGCGAACTTGACCGGCTGCTTGTGGAAGACGGCGCGAGCCGCGGAGTCGCCGAGCATGAACTGGATCGGGGTGAGGATCGCGGCGACGGTGAACGGCACGGTGAAGCCGAGCCGGTGGTAGCGGTCGCGGCGCCCGCGCAGCCGGCCGACCGCGTACACACCGGCGACCACGTAGCCGGCGGTCATGAGCATCGCGACCACGAAATGCCAGTACTCCGGGCCGAAGATCGGTGTGAAGACCGCCTGCCGCACGTCGACGTCGATCGGCTTGCCCTGGGCGTCCAGGCGGAACCCCTGCGGGGTGTTCATCCAGGAGTTGGCCGCGATGATGCCGAACGCCCCCATCAGGGCGGCCGGCGGCAGCGGCACGGCCAGCCAGAAGTGGGTCCAGGGCTTGAGCCGGCGCCAGCCGTAGAGGTAGATCGCGATCAGGACGGCCTCCAGGAAGAACGCCCACGCCTCGACGCCGAACCCGAGGCCGAAGACGTCTCCCCAGCGACCCATCATGCCGGGCCACAGCAAGCCGAACTCGAAGGACAGCACGGTGCCGGTGATGATGCCGATGGCGAACTGGACGGCCATCACCGCCGACCAGCGCCGAGCGAGTGTGAGGGCGACCGGATCGTTGCGGCGGAGCGCCCGGTGGTGCATGAGCAACGTGATCAACGGCAGTGCGACGCCGAACGGGACCAGCAGGATGTGCGAGGCCAGGGTGAAGGCCATCAACTCCCGTGCCGGCAGGAGTTGGTCCGGGGTGCTGTTCGCCAGAAAGCCGACGGTGCTGAGCATGAGCGCCTCGATGGTCTGCCCTGTGGGGGTGGCAGGGCTGAGGAGGGACAGGATGCGAAGGGGCTCCCGTGGAGGATCGACCGGAGCCCGTCAGGGAGGCGGAGGTGCCTCCGGGCCGCCCGCCCGGGCCGCCGACACGTCGGTGTCGGGCATGGTGAAGGCGCGTTCACGGCGCGAGCCGGTGGCGAAGGCGACGGACCAGCTGAGGACCGCTCCCAGCCTGCTGCGGAAGCCGGTGAGGAAGGCGATGTGGATGAAGAGCCAGGCCAGCCAGCCGGTGAAGCCCGACAGATGCAGCGGGCCGGCCTTGACGACGGCCCGGCCACGGGCGATGTAGGCGGCGCTGCCGAGATCCACGTACGTGAAGGGTTTCGGCTTCTTCGTCCTGCCTTCGACCTGGTGTCGCAGACTCCGGCCCGCGTACGCACCCGACTGTATGGCGACCTCGGCCAGGCCCGGCAGCTTGTTCAGGCTCATCACGTCGCCCGTGACGCGGATCTCCGGATGGCCGGGGACGGTGAGGTCGGGTTCGACGAGGATGCGTCCGGCCCGGTCCTGCTTGGCGCCGGTCGCCCGGGCCAGCGCGGCCGCGATGGGCGGCGCCTCGACTCCCGCCGTCCACAGGACGGTGCGTGCCTCGAACCGGGTCGACTTGCCGTCATGGTCCTGCACGGTCAGGCCGTGAGCATCGATGTCGGTGACCATCGTGCCGAGGTGGAGCTCCACACCGAGACCCCGCAGGGTTCGGGCCGCACGGTGGGCCAGTCGAGGACCGAACGCACCCAGCACCGCGTCGGACCCCTCGAAAAGCAGCACCCTGGCCTTGGCGGAATCAAACTTCTGGAACTCCCGCTCAAGCGTGTGGCCGGCGATCTCCCGGATCTGCCCCGCGAGTTCGACACCGGTCGGCCCGGCGCCGACGAGCGCGAAGGTGAGCCATTGCTGCCGTTCCCGGTCGTCTGCGGCCGTTTCGGCCATCTCGAACGCCCGGTAGATCCGTCGGCGGATGTCGAGCGCGTCGTTCAGGGTCTTCATGCCGGGGGCGTGCGCGGCGAACTCGTCGTGCCCGAAGTAGGACTGACGCATACCCACGGCGACGATCAGATCGTCATACGGCAACACGACGGCCCCGCCCTCGGGTCGCCGGGCGTGAACCAGCCGGGCGCCGGCGTCCACGTCGGTGGCCTCGGCGAGCACGCAGCGCACGTTGTGGTGGCGCCGCAGGACCCCGCGCAGCGGCTGTGCGATCTGCCCCTCGGACAGGATCCCGGAGGCGCACTGGTACAGCAGCGGCTGGAAGAGGTGGTGGGCTCGGCGGTCGACCACGGTTACCGCCACCGGTGACCTCCGCAGTGCGCGGGCGGCGAACAGCCCCGCGAACCCTCCGCCGAGGATCACCACCCGGCGGGGCGTGACGTGATCCTGCACCGGAGATCAGCCTCCGGTGGCGAAGCCGGGAAAGAGCGTCATTCCGCCGTCGACGTAGAGGGTGGCGCCGACGACGTAGTCGAGCAGGTCGGAAGCCATGGCGACGACGGCGTTGGCGATGTCGTCCGGGTCGCCCACGCGGCGGTACGGGATCAGGCGCAGCAGCTCGGCCTCGGCCTCGGGAGTGGACCAGGCGTCGCGGTTGATCGGCGTTCGGATGGCGCCGGGTGCGACCGCGTTGACCCTGATGCGATGCGGGGCCAGCTCCTGGGCGAGGGTCTGCATCAGCATGCCCACACCGCCCTTGGAGGAGGCGTAGTTCACATGCCCCGACCACGGGACGATCTGGTGGACCGAGCTCATGCAGATGATCTTTCCCGCCGACCGGGAGACCTCCTCCACCACGCCGCGCCGCATGAACTCCTTGGCGGCCTCCCGCGCGCACAGGAACTGGCCGGTCAGGTTGACGTCGATGACCTTCTGCCACTGGGCGAGCGTCATCTCCGTCAGCGCCGCGTCCCGCTGGAGGCCCGCGTTGGCCACCATGATGTCGATGGTGCCGAACTCTTCGACCATCCGCGCGACCATGGCCGCCACCTGGTCCTCGTCGGACACGTCGGCCTCGTGGGCGTAGGCGCGCACCCCGAAGCCCTCGATCTCCTTCACGACGTTGTCCGCCTCGTGCTCACCGACGACGTAGTTCACCACCACGTCCGCTCCGGCCCGGCCCAGGGCGACGGCGGTGGCCAGGCCGATGCCCGAGTTGGCACCGGTCACCAGCGCCTTCTGGCCCCTGAGAAGCTGCGCGGACACCGCCCTGCGGCTCTCGCTGACGATTCCTGCCATCACTGTCTCTCCTTCTGCGTTACGGACGGACGCCCTCGGCAACCGGACGACGCGCAGGAGAATGGCTGGACGTCGGCCGACCTGTCAGGACCGACACGGGAGCCGTCGCACACCCGGCCCCCCGACGAAAGCACCCCGCGTCGCGGGTGGGCCTCACCGGCGCGCAAAGCAGTCGCACTTCGGCCGGGCACGTCACACGGTCGGGCTACGCTCACGCAGGGCGTACGGCGAGCGCAGATCTCCCGGCGCCCCGGCTCCAGGTTCTTCTTCCGGGCAACGGGAGCGCGGTCATGAGGGCCGTCGTCAACCGGCAGGCCGCGTCCGCACGGTGTCAGCCGCCCTCGGCCAGGCGGGTCGCCCATCGCTGTTCGACCTTGGCCAGGCGCCAGTACGTCAGCGCTGCCGCCCACACGACCACGAAGAGGCCGACGATGATGTAGCCGACGTTGTCCAGGTCGAGGCCGGCGATCCAGCCGGTGACCGCGTCGGTCAGGTCGAGTTTGTCGTGCAGGACGCCGACGAGTTCGATCGTGCCGATGAAGAAGGCGACGGCGATGGACAGGCCGGTGATGGTGAGGTTGTAGAAGACCTTGCGGACCGGGTTGGAGAAGGCCCACTGGTAGGCGAAGTTCATGAAGGTGCCGTCGAGCGTGTCGAACAGGCTCATGCCGGCGGCGAAGAGGAGCGGCAGGCAGAGGATCGCGTACCAGGGCAGACCGGCTGCCGCGCCGGAGCCCGCCATCACCATCAGCGTGACCTCGGTCGCCGTGTCGAAGCCGAGGCCGAAGAGGAAGCCCAGCGGGAACATCTGGCCGGGGCGGGTGATGGACTTGGTCAGGCGGCCGAGGATGCGGTTCATGAAGCCCCGGGAGTCCAGGTGCTGTTCGAGCTCCTTCTCGTCGTACGTGCCTGCCCGCATCGCCCGGAACACCTTCAGGATGCCCAGGAGAGCCACCAGGTTGAGGGCGGCGATGACGTAGAGGAACGAGCCGGAGATCGTGGTCCCCAGCACCCCGAGGACCTGGTGGGTGCTGGAGCCCTCGTTCATGATCCGGCCCGCCAGCTGGGTGCCGCCCGCGATGAGCGCGGCGAGGACGACGACCACGCTGGAGTGGCCGAGCGCGAACCAGAACCCCACCGACACCGGCCGTTTGCCGTCCGCCATCAGCTTGCGGGTGGTGTTGTCGATCGCGGCGATGTGGTCCGCGTCGAAGGCGTGCCGCATGCCGAGCGTGTACGCGGTGATGCCGAGGCCGATGCCGAACGCCTTGGAGCCGACCTCGTAGTGCCCCGGGACGACCAGAAGGAAGAGGATCCCGAAGGCGACGACGTGCAGGGCGGCGATCACCGCCATCAGCCCGACGGTCTTGACGGTGTCCTCGCGCCGCCAGCGGAAGGAGGCAGGGACAGGCTCGGTCATGCGGTCACGCTCCAGCACCTCGTGGATCAACTCGTGAAGTGCCGCGGCCGGTCTCCTGGCTGACGGGTCGTACGCGTCCGTCCCGGCCTTCCCATCCGCCCCCGGCGAACAGTGGCCGTACCCGACTGGGACGGAGACTCCCCGATCACAGTGGCGAGGGCCGCGTCGGCTTCGCACCGACTTCCCGAGCACCACGGCCTGCTCACCGTAGAGGTGTCCTGCCGCCACTGCATAGCTGCGCAGCCACGCAGGTATGCAAGATCACATCCGGGGCTGAGAGGATGGCCCCATGCACCGCGTCCCCGCCGAGCGCGCCGACCGCCGCACCATCGACGGACACCGGGTCTGCGACGCCATCGCCGCCATCGGCGAACCCGCCCATGTCCGCGCCTGGGCCGAGCGCTTCGCCCTGCTCTCCGACCCCGGCCGCCTCGCCCTTCTGCTCGCCCTGCATCAGGCGGGCCCCCTCGCCGTCTCCGACCTCGCGGTCGCGACCGGGATGAACGACCCGGCCGTGTCCCAGGCGCTGCGCCTGCTGCGTGCCGCCGGGATCGTGGTGGGCGAGAAGGCAGGGCGTGTGGTGCGCTACCGGGTGATCGACCCGGTCGCCGCCGACCTGCTGAAGCACTGCATGGCGGACAGCGACTGAGCGGGGCGACGGGCGGCAGGTCCTGTACGGCCCTTCGTGGTTCTCGGCGTTCGGTACGCGACCCGGAGACCCGGCCGCCGTTCAGACGTGTGCGAGGAGACGCTCCAGTGGTCGGGGAACACGCTGGAGGTCCAGGCGTGCGACCAGTGCCTGCGCGTAGAGCGCCTTGCGGCCGCTGTGCGTGCCCATGAAGCGCCGGAGTTGGTGCTCCACGGGGCGTTCCCGCTGGGCGGGCTGGCTCTGGAAGGTGCGGAAGGGGCGCGTCTCGCCCTGGGCCTCGATCACCTGCCGCACTTCCTCGGCGCCGAGCGCGCGGATCAGCTCGTCCTCCAGGTCGGCGACGCACACGTGGAACCCGAGCGCCTCCAGTCCCGCGTGGGTGAGGCCCGATCCGAGCCCGACCCGCTCCAGATGACGCCGGAAGTGCCGCTCCTCGCCGATGTCGCAGAGACCGGCCAGCGGGAGGCCGAGTCCCGGAGGACCGCACACGTCCAGGAAGCGCCCGATGTTCGTCGCGCCGCCGAGCGGCACCACCGCGGCTCCCTCCGTGCCGAGGTCGCGGCCGTGGCGCGCGGCCAGCACTTCGAGCGCGACCTGATCGCTGCTCCCCTCGACGAGGACGATGGTCCGCAACCGGCCGTCGGCCAGTGTCCGCGCCTCCACGGCGGCCGCGCCCGCTGCCGCTCCGCCGGCCGCCCACACCGCCAACACCCGGCGAAATCGCCCCAATTCATCCACGAGACCTCGCTTCCCCACGCCATCCTGGCATTGCCGAGATCCCGTACGCACGCAGGTTTTCCGGGGCGTGTTCAGCCCTCGCCTAGAGCGGAAAGTCGTTCTTCCAGGGTGCGTCGAGGGAGTCCGGGTCGACTCCCAGCTCCCTCACCACGTCGTCGACTTCCTCCAGCGTGGCCACGGTGGCCACCTGGACACGCTCGATGTCCTCCTCGGCGAAGCAGACGTCGTCGTCGACCAGCCGCTTGGGGACTTCCACGGTCGAGATCCTGAAGGTCCTGTCCTTCAGCGGAAACACCCACACCCAGGCGTAGGCGTCCTCGGAATCGGACTTGCTGCGCGCCGAGACCAAGGACCTCACCATGGTCAGGCGGTTGGCGACTTCCGTGCGCACGCGGCCCTACCCTCCCCAGAAGATGCGGATGATGGATCCACCGTATTGCGAATCCTCGAACGTGTGGATCTGGAGATGCGGCAGGTCTCCATCCCTGTTGTCCTCGCCGTGGCCGAGAACGCGACCGTCCGCGCCGAGCTGGTCGTCCCAGTGATACGTGCCGCTCTTCGAGCCGAAGTACTGTCGCGTTCCCTTGCCGTCGAAGCCCGCCGCGTTTCTGTATCCCTCGCCCTGGAACTTCCCCAGGAAGAGTTCCTCCGCCTCCGAACGCGATCCCACCGTGATACTCGTGCGCCCCTGATCGATGGCGCGCGCGGCCTGTGCGACCCGGCTGCTCGACCACGGAATCCCGCAGGCGTTGTGCACCAGAACCGGTGTCCCGCCGGCCAGCACATAGTACGTGTGGAGCTGATCGACCGTGAGGTTGTACATGTCCGCGGCACCGGGGCGGGCGGTGACCGCGTCGATGCGGACGTGCGCGCCGGTGGCGGTGTTGAGGTCGTGACCGGGCGTGAGCTTGCCGGCGGGGATCCAGGTGTGGCGGGTGTCGTCCCAGAACGGGTGGCGTGAGGTCGTGTGGAGGGTCGCCTCCCGACCGTCGGCGCCGCGGATCGTGACGTCGACGAGGTCGTCGTCGTGGTGGACCAGACGCGCTGTGACCTTGCGTGGACCGCGATGCTCGCCGGTGACCTGGTCCGCGCTCTCCACGCGGTCACCCGGTTTGATCCGACCGAGGGTCTTCGTCTTCCCGCCCGCCATCAGGACCGGTGTCTGCGGATCGAAGCTGCAGAAGGGCACACCCTCCGCCATGCTCTCCTCCGCCAGACCTCCTGCGGCGAACATTCCCATGGCGAGGTCACCAAGGGACTGGCACAGGCTCACGGCCTCGCAGGGGTTGCTCGGGACCTTCTTGATGTCGGACCAGTTGTTGTAGAACTTCTGGAATCCCTGGCAGGAACTGGTCCACAGCAGATCCTCGCCGGAGCAGCGCTCACGGAAATAGAGCTCGACGTTCCGCAGCGGGGAGAGGTCCGGCCGGTATGTCCCGTAGTTCACCATCATTCTGACGGTGGGCACCGGATGCGCCGAGTTCCAGGACTTCAGGAGCTTCATCGGCGGGAGCGTGCCTTCGTCGCCCGGTGCGTCGTAGCTCGTCCCGTCGTAGTCCTTGGACGCGGGGTCGTTGTGCGACTTGTACGTGCCGTACGTGCCGTTACTGCCGGAGCAGAAGTGCGGGTAGCACGACTCGAGGCCGGTCGGGTCGGCGGAGCCGATGGGGTTGTCGGCGCTGTAGGTGTAGCCGCCCAGTTCCTGGGGGTTGGCGGCCTCGAACACCGGGTCGACGCTGATGAAGCTGCCGAGTGAGGGGTCGTACTTGCGGGCTCCGACGTCGGTGTATCCGGTGTTCTTGTCCTGTGGTTTGCCGAGGTAGGAGTGGGTGGGGTCGGGCCAGGCGGTGGTGTTGGCGGCGGCTCTGGGCTGGCCGTAGGGGGTGTACTGCTGGCGGGCGACCTGTTGGGTGGTGGCGTCCATGGCGAGGGTCGCCGTGCCGTGTGCGTCGCTGAAGAGGTACTTCAGCCCACCGCCGGGGAGGCTGGAGCGTACGGCCATGGGCATCCCGCTGCCGCCGTGACTGTAGGTGCGGACCGCGCCGAGCAGCACATTGGGGGTCACGCTCGTGTTGACGACGATCTCGGTGTCGCCGGCGAAGAGCGTGGTCTGGCCGGGGTCGCGGCGGAGGAGCTGGTTGCCGTCGGCGTCGTAGAGGTACTTGGTGGTCGTCGGGCTGGAGCCGCTGGTGTCCACCTGGGCCAGATGGCCCTCGTCATCCCAGGTCAGGGTCTGGCCGGGGCCGGACGCCGGGGTGCGGGTGTGCAGGTTGCCGTCTTCGTCGTAGGTGAAGCCGGTCGGGTTCGCGCCGCCGGTGGTGGCGGTGAGGGTGTGGGGCTGGGCGCCGGTGCGGTTGCAGTTGGCGGTGCAGCCGTCCGCGTAGGTGGTGGTGACGGTGGAACCGGAGCTGCCGATGGCGTGTTCGACGCTCTGGTGGCGGTTGCCGATGGCGTCGTAGCCGAAGGACTGCCAGTAGGAACCGGCTCCCGTCGTAAGGCTGTTGGCTGTCGGCGGGGTGGCGGTGCAGTTGTCGTTGGCGGTCCACGCGTCGGTGAGCCGGTCCAGCGCATCGTAGCCGTAGCACTGCTGGTCGGTGACGGTGTTGCCGGTCTCCGACTGCTGGTCGGTGGTGGAGGTCGGGTTGCCGAAGGCGTCGTAGGTGTACGTGGTGTCGTCGACGGTCGGTCCCGGCGCCTGGGTCCGGGAGATCACGCGGTCGGTCAGGCGACGCGTCTGGTCGTCATAACTGAAAGTGGCCGCGGCTGAGTTGGTGGAGGCGCCGAGCGTGACCTGGGACGGTTCACCGTAGTTCGTGTACACGGTCCCGGCGACGTAGGTGTTGATGCTGCTGCTGGTCTTGACCGGGCTGCCCAGCGTGTCATGGGCGTAAGTGATGGTCTCGCTGTTCAGCCCCTGGGTGCGCGGGTCGACCTGCGTGGCCGGCAGCTGGTCCCGGACGGTGTACGTGTAGCTCGTGGTGTACGTCGACGGGAGGGGTGCCTCCGAGTCGGGCAGGGTGATCTTGGTGCCGGTCGGCTTGCCGAGGGTGGTGTAGCCGGTGGTGGCGACGGTGTAGCCGCCGGTCACGCCCTGGACGTAGCGCGTGGACGAGGTCGGCAGGCCGATGCGCAGGGTGTCGTAGGTCCACGAGGCGAACTCGAAGTCGGACTTCGCGTGGTCGGTGGCGGTGAGCTTGCGGCCCAACAGGTCGTAGGTGTAGTCGAGTTCGACCTGCTTGGCGTCGGTGGTGGAGATCAGGTTCCCGGCGTCGTCGTAGCCGTAGCTGCTGGCGCCCGCGTCCGGATCGGTCTGGGACTTCTTGCGGCCGAGCAGGTCGTAGTCGAACTTCCACACCGTCTTGTCGGGGCCGGTGACCCGGGTCTGTTGTCCGGCGGCGTTGTAGCCGTAGGTGGTGGCCGAGGTGGTGCCGCCGGTCGTGGTGAAGCCCGCCGCCGCGGAGCCGGTCAGGGTGGGCGGCGCGGTGTACTGGTCGAGTTCGCCGGTCTGGCCGCGGGCGTTGACCACCGTGGTGGTGGCCACTCCGCCCTTGGGAGGCACGACGGTGGTCTTGTCGCCGGTGTAGGCGGTGGTCGTGGTCCAGGTCCGGTGACCGTCGTGCTCCTCGGTCACCAGGTCGGCGCGGCCCTGCCCGTCGTAGTCGGTGACGGTGGTGTCGGGAAGGGAGACCTGGGAGACCGAGACCAGCGTGGTGCCGGGGTTGCCGCCCACGTTGTAGCTGTTGTTGGTGGAGACCTTCCAGCCGTGCGAGTCGTACTGCGTGTCCGAAACGGTGGTGCTGGAGTTCTCCGCCGTGTCCTGTGTCTGCAGCGGGCGCAGCATCGCGTCGTAGAGCGTCTCGCTGGTCTTGTAACTCCCGTCGTCCAGAAGTGTCTTGGACGCGACCACGGAGGGCGCCGACGGGGACAGGGTGTAGCTGTAGGTCATGTTCGCCGGCGCGCTGTTGGCCTTGATCTCGTTGGGCAGCCACACCCCGGTCGTACGGCCGAGCGCGTCGTACGTCGCTGAGGTGAGCAGGCCGGCCGCGTCGGTCGAGGCGACGGTCAGGGCCCGTGCCGGGTCCAGGGTGCTGCCGGCGAGTTGGCAGTCCTTGGAGGAGACGGTGACCGTGGAGCAGTCCACGCCGGGTGTGACCTGGGTGATGGCCGTGCTGCCCGTGGGCAGCTCACCGCTCGCGGGGGTGTAGGAGGTGAAGACGGTCTGGGCGAGGCTCTTTCCGTCGGGGGACGTGGACTTGGGGGTCCGGGTGACCTTGGTGGGGCGGCCGTAGGAGTCGTACCTGGTGGCGGCCGCGTCGACGAAGGCGGTCGCGGTGGCGCCGCTCGCGGCGGACGCCTGCTGGACGAGGGTGGCGTCACCGGCCTTGGGCAGGGCGGGACTCTGCTGCCCGTCGCCGTCGTAGGCGAAGGCGTTGGTGTCGTAGGAGGTGCGGGAGTCGGAGATCAGGGTGCCGCTCGGGGTGGCGCCGGCGCTCGAGCAGTCCTGGGCCGTGGTGATGGTCTCGGCGGGGAGCACCAGGGTGGCCGGGGTGCCGGTGAGGTAGCGGGTGTAGGTGCACTTGGCGACGTTGTCGCTGTCGGCGGTCTCACCCCGGTCGTCGACCTGGACGGGCATGCCGGTCGTCGACTTGCCCAGCGTGGTGTTGTAGAAGGTGTCGCTTTCGGTCTTGCGCCAGCCGTACGACACCGCCTGCCGGGTCAGCGTCTTGGCGGGCCGCACCATGAGTGCCGTCAGGTCCGGCACACCGCTGCGGCTGCGGGTGGCGGTGGGGCCGATGACCGTGGGCACGTTGACGACGGCCTTGTCCAGGCTGCCCGTGGCGCTCGTGTAGGTGTCGGTCTCGAACGTCTGGCCCGCGAAGACGTCGTCGTCGGCGACCGAGGTGGCTCCGTCCTGGCTGGTCAACGCCGGCACCGAGCGGGTCTTGCCGCCGGGCAGGGTGTCGCCGTTCATGCCCAGGAAGTAGTAGGTCTTCGTGAGCGTCTTCTGGTCATGGACCTTGGCGCCGTCGGTGAGGTGGAAGACGTCGGGGTCGCCGGTGGTGACGTCCACCTCCGGGTAGCCGCGGAACTGCCCCCAGGTCCGGTTCTTGGCCTTGACCAGCTCGTTGTCGTCGTAGCGCCAGCCCGGGTTGCCCTTGTAGGCGTAGTCCGTCTCCAGCGTCGGCTCGGTGCCGTCCTGGTAGTTGTTGTTCGGGTCGATGGTGACGACCGAGCCGACCTTGTACTTGTAGAACCAGTCCATCCAGGGCGCGGGCTGCCCGTCCGGGGTCCAGTAGACCGGGAAGCAGGACAGGGTGTTGGTGGAGGCGAAGGTCTTGGCGGCCGCGTCGTTGGGGTCGTCCGGGTCGCTCGCTGGTGCGCTGGAGCAGTCGGGGCGGTCGTAGGTGACGGTCGTCTGCGCGCCGGTCTCGGTGGTGACCGTCTGGATGCGGTCGTGGTACATCAGCGGCATCTGCGGGATCGTGCCGACCCGGTTGGGCAGTTGCAGCGGTGGGTCGAAGCTCACCGCCGGCGTCGAGGTGCTGCCCGAGGCACCGCCCAGGGTGTCCAGTCCGGTGTGCTGGACGGAGTCCAGCCAGAGGGTGGGGGCGTGGTCGCCGCCGTCGGGGAAGGACTGGGTGAAGCTGTACCTGTCGACCTGTTTGGTCGCACCGCCCGTCTGGATCTGGGTGGTGATGGAGGTCAGGCGCTTGCGCGACCAGAAGCTGGGGCCGTGGTTGGTGCAGTTCGTCGAGCCCGAGGTGCAGTTCAGGTCCACCGGCACGTCCGGCCAGTACGCGGCGTTGGCGGTGGTGAACTGGCTGTCCGCGCAGGTGTTCCCGGACGGGGTGCCGGGGATGCAGCGCTCGGCGGTCTCGAAGAGGACCTGCTCCGGGGCGGTGCCGGAGTAGACCGTCGAGGACGTCATGCCGTAGTCGATCCGGGACAGGGTGCCGCCACGGACGTAGGAGACCGCGGTGTCCTTCGCGTCCGCGCCGTAGTAGCCCGTCTCCGGCGAGTAGTACCAGGCGGTGGCGTTGCCGTGAGTGTCGACGACGTAGTCGAGGTTGAACCGGTAGCCGAGGGTGCAGGAGGTGGCGGCGAAGTCGGTGCTGTCGGGGCAGTCGGACACACCGCTGTGGGCGTGGTAGACGGGCTCGGTCCACACGGACTTCGTCTCGTCCTTGCCGCTGCTCCAGCCCGGCAGCCGGTTGCGGCCGAAGAAGTACTGCACACCGCCTTCGGTGACCTTGAAGTACTCCCCGTTCTTCGTGCCGTTGGTGGCGTCGGTCAGATCCTCGATCTTCGTGGTGGCATCGTCGGCGGCGGGGCGGAAGGTCTTGGTGGCGTCGTCGTAGACGATGTCGGTGGACTTGCCGTTCAGTGACAGGGTCAGGATCTGGCCCGCCCAGCACTGGTCGCCGTCGTTCTTCGGCGCCCCCGACGACGAGTCGTCCTTGCAGGACTTGTAGGTGCGCTCGATGTAGTTCTCGGTCGAGGCCCAGCCGTCGCCCAGCCACGAGGACTGGTTGTTGGTGCCCTCGGTGCGCGCGTCCTGGGTGGAGGAGCTGTAGGAGAGGTCGACGTTGGGGACGGCGCCGCCGATCGCCGGCGGCACCGAGATGGGGTAGCTGTAGGTGAACGCGCCCGTGTTCCCGGAGGTCGACCAGGAGCCGCCCGGCGACAGGGTGGTCGCCGAGTAGTCACCCGACGAGCCCGACGAGCCCGCGGTCGCCGCCATGACCAGCGTCGCGCCGGACGACGCGGTCGCCGACGGGGAGAAGCCGGCGGCACCCGGCGGCACGGCTCCCGGACTGTCCACGGCGACCTGCGCGGACAGTGGCGTGCCGGGGGCGGTGCGTACGGCGGTCTGGGTCTGGCACCTGGCCAGCTCCGGCGTGGTCAGCGCGCAGGCGGGCAGCCGGACCAGGTGCAGGCGGGCGGCGAAGTCGCCGCCGAAGGCGTAGCGGAACGACGAGTCATCCACCTTGACAGCGATCCGGCCGCTGCCGGGGCTGGTGCGCCGCAGGGCGAAGAGCACGCCGTGGACCCCGGCGGCGCGCGCCGTCTTCTGGTCCAGCACCGTGACCCGCACCCGCTGCGAGCCGACGACGGCGGCCGAAACCGGCCGTGCGCCCGCGGCGGCGCCGAGCAGGACGGGTGTGGCTCCCGCCCGCACCTGGGGCGCCCTGACCCCCACGGGGGCGACGGCGTCGGGGAGCGTCACCACGGCTCGGGCGGCTGCGGGCAGCTTCGCGTGTCCCGTGGGATCGAAGTGCTTGAACCGCTTGGGGGCGGAGTGCCGCTTCGGCTTCACGCGGGTGAAGGGGATCCGCTTGTCGTGCGGAGGGGCGGGGAACGACACGTGCCGCTGTTCCGAAGCGACCGCGGTGGCGGCCGTCGCGGGCAGCAGCCCCGCCACCAGGACGCCGACCGTCACCACCGCCGTACGGCGAACGGTCCGGGCACCCCAGGCCGCCCAGCCGCGTCTCCACCCCGTGTTCCGCCCCATGATGTGCGTCCCCTCCCCCGTCCCAAATCGCCCAAGTCTCTTTTGGAATAGGCGATTTGAGTGCACGTCAAAACGGAGGCACACCTCGGTCGGTCCCCCCGCGGGAGATCACGCTAGGGCCTGCCAATGACTCGGCAGGCAAAGCAAGTTCCGAGGAAATGCAAAGGAAATGCACAGTCGAGTACACATGTTGACCACAATGCGTCAAAAGCGGACCACTCAGCGCCACACGGTGCCCGGTTCGTGATGGACCCGGCTCACACCAGCCCCACAGAATGCACAGCGGCGCGGGGCCCACGGGGGGAACCGCCTGAAAAGCGAAGGACCCCAACCTTCATGTCCGTCCATCGCAGACCCTTGCGCATGTCCAGACGCCGGTTGTCGAGACCGATCGCCACCGCCGTCGTCACGGCCCTGACCGCCGCTTCGCTGGCCGCCGCGGCACCCGCGAACGCCGCGCCGGACGCGCCGGCCACCTCGCGCCGGGCCACGTCGAAGAGCGGCGGCTCGCCGTCCGCCGCCCGGCGTCTCAACCCGACGGAGGCGGCATCCGCCCGGGCGAAGAGGACCGGCAAGCCGGTGCCGATCGACCAACTCACCGACACCGGAACGGTGGTGGTGGCCAACCCGAACGGCACCTTCACCCGCACCGACTCCTCCATGCCGCAGCGCACCCTGCTGCACGGCAAGTGGGTGCCGATCGACACCACGCTGGAGAGGCGGGCGGACGGGAGCTGGGCGCCCAGGGCCGCCGTCACCGATGTCGCCTTCTCGGGCGGCGGTTCCGACACGCTGGTCACGATGCGCAGCGGCACGGACCGACTGGGCTTCTCCTGGCCCGGCACCCTGCCCAGGCCGGTGATCTCCGGTGACACCGCCACCTACCCCGACGTACTGCCCCAGGTGGACCTGCAGCTGACCGCGGATGCCTCCGGCTACTCGTCGATCCTCGTGGTCAAGTCCCCCAAGGCGGCGGCCGATCCACGGCTGCGCCGGCTCTCCCTCGGCACCACGTCGGCCCATCTCGCACTGACCTCCACCCGCGACGGTGGCGCCCGGGCCACGGACAAGCGCACGGGTGAGACCGTCTTCCACAGCGACACCGCCCTGATGTGGGACAGCGCGGGACACACGTCCGCCACCGCGTCCCCCGCCAGAACCAAGACCGCCTCCTCGGCCCGCGCCGAGCACAAGGCGGCGGCCAAGGTCGGCAAGCACCGTGCCCAGGTCCGGGTGAGTCTGAAGCACGGCAGGCAATTGCTCGGTCTGGACAAGGAGTTGCTCTCCGCCAAGAGCACCGCCTACCCGGTCTACGTGGACCCGGAGTGGAGCGGCCGGCCCTCCCAGCTGGACTGGGCTCGGATCTCCGACAACGGGTGGAACGTCTACAACTCGACGTCCACCTCGGGTTCCACCAACGCCCGCGAGGGATGGGACAACTCCTACCCCGGAAACGGCGAACGGGCCCGCACCTACTACCAGATGAACACGAGCGGCATCAAAGGCGCCGTGGTCTCCCATGCCTCGCTGTACGTGAAGCAGCTCTCCGCCGCCTCTTGCGCGGACACCCCGGCCGCCGTCTACGGCACCGACCGCCCCGCCGGGTGGGGCTCCTCGTCGCTGTACTGGGGCCATGAGCCCGGGGGACGCACCGGCTCACTGGGCACCAACCCCAAGAGCCACGAGGCCGGCACCTGCCCGGTCACCGACGGTGCCAACTCCTGGGTGAGCCCGCCGTCGCTGGAGTTCGACGTGACCTCCCGGGCGCAGAGTGCGGCGGCCGGTGGCTGGAAGAGCATGACGCTGATGGTCCAGTCGCCGGACATGAACGACGCCACCCAGTGGAAGCAGCTCGCCTACGGCGGCGGCGCGACCATGTCGGTCACCTACAGCTACCGGCCCAAGCTGAAGAACGGCACCGGCACCCCCGCCATCAAGCCGTCCATCGTGAGCATGGGCAAGACGATGACCACCACACACACCCCGACGCTCTCGGCGCGCGCGGTCGACCCCGATCTGGCCGGCGGCAGCGAACTGGTGCGCATCGAGTACAACGTGTACAACTCCTCCGGCACCCTGATCCACCAGGGCTTCGGCCCCAACCTGGACTCCAGGAAGCGCGCCCGGTACAACACCAACGGCAGCGACTGGACCACGTCGAGCCTGCCGGACGGCACCTACACCTGGAAGGCCACCGCGCAGAACGCGGCCGGCTACTGGGTGGGCCCCGGCTCGGGCATCTGGACCAAAGCCCAGACCTTCACCGTGGACACCAGCGCCCCACCCGCACCGACCGTGACCTCCAGTCAGTTCCCGGCCAAACAGATCGGTGCCGCCTTCGGCGACAAGGGCACCTTCACGCTCAGCAACAACCGCACCAACAACATCACCGGCTATCTGTTCGCCCTGGACGCCACGCTCGGCAACACGGTCTACAGCAGCAGCGTCACCCACTGGACCACCAGCACGAAGATCACCGCGGGCAAGGTGTACTACGTCACCTCCGACAACGGCCCCGGCACCGGCACATCCGTCGTCAACGGCAGCGCCTCCCCCGCCTTCGCCCCCGGCCAGGCGGGCCCGCACACGCTGTACGCCAAGGCGGTGGACCAGGCCGGCTCGACGTCCGTCTCCCAGACGGCCTACGCCTTCTACGCCGGCACCAGTACGCCCACGTACGCCTACGGCGACAAGATGATCACCGGCTGGACGGCGACCAACACCGACGGCACGACCACCGCCGTGCCCCCGGCGACCACCACCACCAAGGGCGGCAAGCTGGTCACCCAGGCCGCCGGCAGCGGCTACGAGTTCGCCGACGGCTACCAGGCCTTCCTCGCCAACCAGTCCACCACCTCGAAGGTCGTCAGCGGTGACAGCGCGACGTTCGGCTTCGACATCCCCAAGGACGGTCCCTGGAGCTTCGGGGTCAATCTGACCAAGGCCAAGGACTACGGCATCTACAACCTGGTCCTGGACGCGGGCAAGCCCACCCAGGCCACCCTGCTCAGCGGCTTCGACGCCTACAACTCCTACACGACCACCCGGTTCGTGAACCTGGGCATGCCCAAGGACGCGAACGGCCAACTGCTCACCCTCAAGCAGGGCGTGCACACCCTGACCCTCACCCTGACCGGCAAGAACCCCGGCTCGACGGGGTACCAGGCCGGCCTCGACGTCCTGCGCCTCGGACCCGCGCTCAGCTGCGCGATCAACAGCACGAGCAGCTGCCTGAACAACACCGCGACCAGCACCTTCACCACCACGACCAGCACGGCCGACGCCGACGGCTCCGGCAACAGCATCAACTCCGCGGATCTGACGAGCACTTCGGGCTGGCAGAGCGGCAAGACGGTGACCGTCGACGGTACGAGCATCGCGCTGCCGAAGTTCGGCACCGGCACCTACGACAACATGCTGGCCTCCGGGCAGACCGTCACCGTGCCGGGCAGCGGTGCGGTGAACACCGGTGACGCCGTGGTCTTCCTGGCCTTCGCCACCGGCGGCGCGGCCAAGGGCGCGACCGGCACCATCACCTACGCCAAGAACAACTGCCTGGACCCGAACGGCGACCCCGCCGACCAGTCGTACACCCTCGACACGGTGCCCGACTGGCTGAGCGGCCCCGCCTCCGCGGCCACGTTGACCCTCGTCCACCAGAACCACAGCAACAACACCCAGACCAGCCCCAGCCCGGGCCCGAAGATCTACGCCGTCAGCGTCCCGCTGCAATGCCCCGGCTCGGTCATCAGCAGCGTCTCCCTGCCACTGTTCACCAACGGCGTCCAGGCCGGCCAGCCCACGCTGCACATCCTGGGCATGGGCCTGCGGCCGCTGACCGTCACCGGCAGCGGGACGAGCGCCCGGCACTGGGTCGGTACCTGGTCCTCCGCCGAGGACACCGCCAAGGTGCAGCAGTCCGGCGGCAGCGCCGCCACCGTCAACGGACAGACGCTGCGCATCCCGGCCCATGTCAGCATCGGCAACGACGACGGCAACGGCGTGCGCGTCCACCTGTCCAACGCGATGGGCACCGGTCCGGTGACCTTCGACGCGGCCTCCGTGGCCGTGCAGGACGGCACGGCGGGCGGTGCCACGGCAGCCGCGGCACCGGTACCGCTGGCTTTCGGGGGCGCCACCACGGTCACGATCCCGGCGGGCGGCGACGTCACCAGCGACCCGGTGACCCTGCACGTCGATCAGCAGGCGACGGTCCTGGTCAGCGTGCAGGTGCACGGCTCGGTGTCCGCGCTGCCGGGCCATGCCACGGCTCAGACACCGGTCTGGGTCAGCGACGCGGCCAACCGCACCGGCGACACCGCGGCCGGCAAGTTCACGCAGACCACGTACACCGGTCTGCCGTATCTGGCCGGCCTCGACGTCACCACGCCCGTCTCCGCCCCCACCGGCTCACTGGTCCTCTACGGCGACCAGAGCGTCAACGGCGACACGGCGAGCGGCGACGGCCGGCACCACCTGAGCGACGCCATCACCGGCGCCCTCGTGGACGACCCGAACGGGGACTCCTCGGTCGACTACGGCGTGCTCAACGCCGGCACCAACAGCGGCAGTCTGAGCAACAACCTGCTGCCGCAGGCCGCGGGCGACAACCCGGCGGGCGCGCTCAACCCGCTGGACCGCAATGTGCTGGCGCAGGGCAACGTACGTACCGTCCTCGTCTCCACCGGGGCCACCGACCTGCTCAACTGCACCGGCACCGCCGACACCTGCGCCACCGGCGTCGAGACCGGACTGGCCGCGCTCAACAGCGAGTTGAGCTCGTACGCGACCGACGACGGGCAGTCCTACGTCAACGGGCAGCCGGTCACACAGAACTCCGACATCACCGTCTATCTCACCACCATCCCGCCGTTCACCGCCGCGCATCCGGGCACGGCGACCCAGGAGTCCGCACGTGAGCAGGTGAACCAGTACCTGCTCGACAACTTCCCCAGCCAGGTCATCGACTTCGCCGCGGCGGTCTCCACGGACGGCACGGCCACCTCGTCGACCGTGAAGGCGGCGGACCTCTCGAGCGGCAACCCGTCCGACGCGTTCTACACGGACCTGGCCGGCCAGTACCTCAACGCCACGAACACCGGTGTGGTCAGCATCGCGCCGAACCTGATCGTCCCGGTCTCGACCGACGGCGACACGCCCGACGACGAGTGGGAGCTGGCCTCCGACGGCACCGACGCCCGCGGGGACAACCCGTTCACCGCGGTCGGCGGGGCGACCTTCGGCTCGACCGGACCCGACGCGGTCAACGCCCCGGCCACCGCCACCTCCTTCGACGGCGGCACCGGCTTCCTGGAGAGCGACCACACCGCCGTCAACGCCCTCGCCGACTACACCGTCTCCGCGTGGGTGAAACTCGACTCGGCGGACAACCCGGCCACCGCCATCTGCGAGGGGACCAGTCAGCACCAGGCCTTCTACATCGGCTACGACCGGGGCAACAAGGGCTGGATGTTCCAGACCACGACCACCAACGACGACAACGCCGACTTCCCCACCGCGGAGGGAGACACCGGCACGGGAGCCCTGGGCACCTGGACCCACCTCCTGGTCACCTACACGGCACCCGTGGACGGTGACTCCGGCACGGGTCTGATGTCGATCTACCAGAACGGCACCCTGATGGGGACCGCCACCAACCTCACCCCGCAGTACGACTCCTCGATGCCCCTGACCGTCGGCGGTTGCATCAACAGCCCCGACGAAACCTCGCCGTACAACGCGTTCCCCGGTTCCGTCTCGGACGTACAGGTGTATCCGTACGCGATGCCGGCGAGCCAGGCCGGCGCGGCCAGTGTGATCGTGCCGGCCGGCTGGGACAAGGGCATGCCCGAGGACGAGTGGAAGCTCGGCTCGGACGGCACCGACACCGCCTCCCTCAACCCGGTCACCAGCACCGGCAGCGCCACCTACGGCAGCGACGCGCCGAGCGGCCTGTCCGGCAGTGTCGCCTTCGACGGCAGCACGGGCTTCCTCAAGAGCAAGCAGAGCGCGGTCAACACCCTCGGCGACTACACCGTCTCCGCCTGGGTGAAGATCAACTCGGCGCTGGGCACCACGGCCGTCTGCCAGGGCACCACCCAGCACCAGTCCTTCTATCTCGCCTACGACAGACCCAGCGCCGCCTGGATGTTCCAGACCACGACCACCAACGACGACAACGCCGACTTCCCGACCGCGGAAGGGGACAACAACACCGGCCCGGTCGGCACCTGGACCCATCTGGTCGCCACCTACCGGGCACCGGTGGCGGGGGACTCAAGTACCGGCACCATGGCCCTGTACCAGAACGGCACGCTGATGGGCACGGCCAAGAACCTCAGCCCGCAGTACGACTCCTCACTGCCCCTGACCATCGGCGGCTGCGTCAACAGCGCCTCCGCCACGACCCCCTACATGGCGTTCCCCGGCTCCGTCGCCGACGTCCATGTGTACCCGCGGACGCTGTCGTCGACGGAGGTGACGGCCCTCCACTGACCCCACCGCACCCCCTGTGCCCCGCCACTCCCCAAAGAGTGGCGGGGCACACTCGCGTGGAGCGGCTCGTACGGTCCTGGGACCCGCGCCTCCTGGATCTTTTTGTTCTACAGAACCTTGACGTCCTGCCGCTCTTCTGTAGACCATCGAGTCATCGGTATCAGCGCGAGGAGGCGCTCGGCATGGTGGAGGTGTCCTTCGACCGGAGCCCGGACACGTACCGGCACTGGAGGCTGCGTACGGACGGGCCGGTCGCCTGGCTGGAGCTGGACGTCGACGAGCAGGGCGGACTGGTCCCGGGATACGAACTGAAGCTCAACTCCTACGACCTCGGCGTGGACATCGAGCTGTACGACGCACTCCAGCGGCTGCGGTTCGAGCACCCCGAGGTGCGGTCCGTGATCGTCACCAGCGCCAAGGAGAAGGTGTTCTGCGCGGGGGCCAACATCCGCATGCTCGCGGCCTCCGCGCACGAGTGGAAGGTGAACTTCTGCAAGTTCACCAACGAGACCCGCAACGGCATGGAGGACGCCTCCGAGCACTCGGGGATCACCTTCATCGCGGCCGTCAACGGCTCCTGTGCGGGCGGCGGTTACGAGCTGGCGCTGGCCTGCGACCAGATCCTGCTGATCGACGACAACTCCTCAGCCGTCGCCCTGCCCGAGGTGCCGCTCCTGGGCGTGCTGCCCGGCACCGGCGGGCTGACCCGGCTGACGGACAAGCGCCGGGTGCGCAAGGACCTGGCCGACGTCTTCGCCACGCGCAGTGATGGCGTACGGGGCAAGACCGCCGTCGACTGGCGGCTGGTGGACGAGGTGGTGCCGCGGCGCGACTTCCGTACGGTGGTCGAGCAGCGGGCGCGGGACGCGGCGGCCCGTAGTCCGCGCCCGCCGGACGTCCAGGGCATCCAACTCGCGCTACTGCAAAGGGAGATCAGCGACGCCGGGCTCTTCTACCCCCATGTGCGGGCCGAGTTCGACCGTCCGCTGGGGCTCGTCCGCATCACCGTACGAGGGCCCGAGGACGCCGGCGAGGACGGCTGGCTGCTCGCGCTCACCCGTGAACTCGACGACCTGATCCTGCGGTTGAGGACCAACGAGCCCGAGCTGGGCACCTGGGTGCTGCGCACCGAGGGCGACCCCGCGCTCGTACTCGCCCAGGAGCAGCGGCTGGTCGACACGCAGGACGACTGGCTGTCGAACGAGGTCCTGCACTACTACAAGCGCACCCTGAAGCGCCTGGACGTCACCAGCCGCAGCCTCGTCGCGCTGATCGAGCCGGGCAGTTGCTTCGCCGGGCTGCTCCTGGAGCTCGCCCTGGCCTGCGATGTGCAGTACATGCTCGACGGGCCGCCCATCGAGGACCCGGACAGCGAGGAGCGGGCCCGACTCGCCCTCTCCGAGGCCAACTTCGGACTCTTCCCGATGGGCAACGGCCTGTCCCGGCTCCAGTCCCGCTTCTACGGTCACGACGACCACCTCGACTGGCTGCACCGAGAGACCGGGCACCCCCTGACCCCCGCCCAGGCCCGCGAGCTCGGTCTGGTCACCGACGCGCCGGACGACATCGACTGGGAGGACGAGGTCCGTCTCGTCCTGGAGAACCGGGCGGCGCTCAGCCCCGACGCACTGACCGGCATGGAGGCCAACCACCGGTTCGTCGGCCCGGAGACCATGGAGACCAAGATCTTCGGTCGGCTCAGCGCCTGGCAGAACTGGATCTTCGTACGGCCCAACGCCGCAGGTCCGGAAGGCGCGTTGCGCCGTTACGGCACCGGGCAGCGGGCGGTCTACGACCGGAAGCGAGTGTGACCCGATGCCCACGGCCATCGACTACGACGCCAAGATCCCCAACAACGTCGGTCTCGCCGACGACCGCCGGCTGCAGCGCGCGCTGGAGGGCTGGCAGCCCAAGTTCCTCGGCTGGTGGGGCGAGATGGGCCCGGCGCTGGAGAACCACGGCGTCTATCTGCGCACCGCGGTCTCGGTCGGCCGGGACGGCTGGGCCCACTTCGGCCATGTCAACGTGCCCGACTACCGCTGGGGCATCTTCCTGGCCGAGCCCACTCCCGACCGGCGTATCGCCTTCGGCGAGCACCGGGGCGAGCCGGTGTGGCAGCAGATCCCGGGCGAGTACCGCGCCGATCTGCAACGGCTGATCGTCATCCAGGGCGACACCGAGCCGGCGTCGGTGGAGCAGCAACGGCTGCTCGGGCTGACCGCACCCAGCCTCTACGACCTGCGCAACCTCTTCCAGGTCAACGTCGAGGAGGGGCGCCACCTGTGGGCGATGGTGTATCTGCTGCACGCCTACTTCGGGCGGGAGGGCCGCGAGGAGGCCGAGGCGCTGCTGTACCGCAACTCCGGCAGCCCGGACTCGCCGCGCATCCTGGGCGCGTTCAACGAGGAGACCGCCGACTGGCTGGCCTTCTACATGTTCACCTACTTCACCGACCGGGACGGCAAGTACCAGCTCGGCTCGCTGAAGGAGAGCGCCTTCGACCCGCTGTCGCGGACCTGCACCTTCATGCTGAAGGAGGAGGCCCACCACATGATGGTCGGGACGACCGGCGTCGACCGCGTGGTGACGCGCAGCGCCCAACTCGTCCGTGAGCACGACACGTTGGACATCGCCGCCTGCGGTGGCATCCCGCTCGACATCATCCAGAAGTACATCAACTTCCACTACACGGTCTCCCTGGACCTGTTCGGCAGCGAGACCTCGACCAACGCGGCCAACTACTACACCGCCGGGCTCAAGGGCCGCTGGCAGGAGGAACGGCGGAGCGACGACCACCAGCTCACCGAGGACGGCGTACTGCTCAACAAGCCGGTGCAGGACGGCAGTTGGTCCGAGGAGGAGGTCCCCGCCCTGCTCGCCCTCAACCTCGACCTGCGCGACGAGTACATCGCCGACTGCCAGACCGGCGTCAAGCGCTGGAACCGCATCCTCGACGAGTACGGCATCGACTTCCGCCTCGCGCTCCCCCACCCCGCCTTCAACCGCCAGGTCGGTCTCGCCGCCGGTCACCGGGTCACCCCGGACGGCACGATCGTCGACGAGGAGACCTGGGAGGCGAGCCGCCGGCGCTGGCTGCCGACGGCCGAAGACCTGGTGTTCGTACGGTCGTTGATGCAGCCGGTGTACGAGCGCGGGAAGATCGCGAGCTGGGTCGCGCCGCCGGTCAACGGGATCAACGGCAAGCCGTTCGACTACGAGTACGTCCGACTGGTGTGAGGCGGCCTCGATGCCCGAGCTGTTCAACGCGGCGGACTGGCTGGTCGACCGGCATGTGAGAGAGGGCGACGGCGGTCGTACGGCCGTCGTGACGCCCACCCGGTCCCTGACCTACGAGGAGCTGGCCGACGAAGTCCGCACGGTGGCCGCCTGGTTGCGGTCCCTCGGCGTACGACCCGAGGAACGCGTCCTGTTCTGCATGGCCGACGACATCGAGCTGTTCACCGGCATCCTCGCCGCGTTCCGCATCGGCGCGGTGGCGGTGCCCGCCTCGACCATGCTCACCGGCGGTGAACTGGGCAGGCTGGTGGCCGACTGCCGTAGCCGCGTGGTGCTGGGTTCGGAGGAGTTCGCCCCGGTGGTGCGGGCTGCCGCGGCGCAGGCACCCGAGGTCGAGCACCTCGTACTGGGCGACGACTGGCGGCAGTCGACGGCCGCCGGTGCCGACGGGACGCCGTACCCCACCTGGCCCGACTCCCCCGCCCTCTGGCTCTACACCTCCGGCACCACGGGCACGCCCAAGGCGGCGATGCACCGGCACACCGACATCCGGTTCGTGGCGGAGACATACGGTCGGCAGGTACTCGGGGTCGGGCCGGAGGACCGCTGTCTGTCCGTCGCCAAGCTGTTCTTCGCGTACGGGCTCGGCAACTCGATGTTCTTCCCGCTGGCCGTGGGCGGCACCGCCCTGCTGGAGCCCGCCCGGCCCACGCCCGCGCTCTTCGCCAAGCGGGCAGCCGCCGACCGGGCCACGATCCTCTTCGGCGTGCCCGGGTTCCTCGGCGCGCTGCTCGCGGGTCTCGACATTCCCGACGACGCCTTCGCGACCGTACGCCTCGGTGTCTCCGCTGGTGAGGCGCTTCCGGCGCGAATATATCAAGGGGTGCTCGAACGGTTCGGGGTGGCGGTGCTCGACGGGATCGGATCGACCGAGCTGCTGCACATCTTCATGTCCAACCGGCAGGGGCGGGTGCATCCGGGCTCGTCCGGCGAGCCGGTTCCGGGGTACGCCGTGGAGCTGCGGGACGCGGCCGGACGGACGGTGGACGGCGCGGGCGTGCCCGGCGAGTTGTATGTGCGCGGGGAGTCGGCGGCCGTCGGGTACTGGTGCCGGGCGGAGACGAGTCGGCAGGTGTTCCTCGGGGACTGGGTGCGGACCGGGGACACGTATGTCCGTAATGCCGACGGGACTTACACCTGTATGGGGCGTACCAACGACCTGCTGAAGGCGGGCGGGATCTACGTCTCCCCGGCCGAGGTGGAGGAACGGCTGCTGGCGCATCCGGACGTGGCCGAGGTGGCGGTGGTCGGGGCGCGGGACGCGGACGGGCTCGACAAGCCCGTGGCGTGCGTGGTGCCGAGAGCCGGGAGTGCGGTGGACGCGGAGGCGCTGGTGGCCTGGTGCCGGGAGGGGCTGGCCGCGTTCAAGCGGCCGCGGGCGGTCATCGGGCTGACTGAGCTGCCGCGTACGCCGACCGGGAAGATACGGCGCAATGTGCTGCGTGACCTGGTCCGCGGCGAGGAGGAGCAGCCGTGATCGACGGCGAGACCGTGGTCGACGCGCATGTCCATGTGCCGAGGCTGTCCACGCTGAAGCCGGCCTGGTTCGAGTGGGCGCAGACCTTCGGCCGCGGCCATCCGTGGCGGGACGCCTACGACGAACGGGGCGACCCCGTGCCCGACCGCCTCGACGCGCTCCTGGAGTTGGAGGGCGTGGACCGCGCGCTGCTGTTCTGCGAGTACAGCCCGCGCGCCACCGGCATCCAGCCGATCGAGGACCTGCTGCCGATCGTCGCGCACAACCCGGTCCGCTTCCGGCTGGTCGCCAACGTCAACCCGCACCTCCACCACCCGGTCGCGGCGGAGGCCGAACGCCAGCTGGAGTTGGGGGCGGTCGCCGTCAAACTCCATCCCGTGCACGGCGGTTTCGACCCGGCCGACAAGGAGCTGTATCCGCTGTACGCCCTCTGCGCCGAGCGCGGAGTCCCGGTGGTCGTGCACTCGGGGACGTCGAGTTTCCCGGGTGCGCGGGCGCGGTTCGGGGATCCGCAGTTGCTGCTGGACGCCGTGGAGGACTTCCCTGACGTGCAGTTCGTGTTCGCGCACGGCGGGCGGGGGTGGTGGTACGACACCGCCGCCTTCCTGGCGCTCGCGAAGCCGAAGGTCTGGCTGGACCTCGCGGGGCTGCCGCCGCGCAGACTGCCCGAGTACTACGCCCGGTTCGACCTCGCGAGGCTGGCCGGACGATGGATCTTCGGGACGGACTGGCCGGGCGTGCCGGGGACGGACCGCAATGTGCGGGCGCTGCGCGAACTGGGCCTGCCCGAGGAGACGTTGAGGGGTGTGCTGTCGGGGAACGCGGCCAAGGTGTTTCCCGGGCTGGACGTCTGAAGCACGGCCCACCAGGACCTAGCCGTTCAGCTCCTCCCACCGCCGCTGTGCCGCCGTACTCCACTCGGCGTGTTTGCCGTGGAAGAGGGCGGTGGCCTTGGCGCCGCTCCAGCCGGGCGGGAGGAGTTCGGTCGGGAGGCGGGGGTCGAGGAAGGGGAAGCGGCGCCACTCGTGGACGAGGAGGGTGAGGGCGTGCAGGCCGCCGTCGCCGTCGGCCGGGTGCAGGCCGGTGAACTCGTCGATGAACGCCTCGTAGCGGTCCTCCACCTCGCTGAGGTCCCAGGCGCGGGCCACCATGGCCGCCTCGCTGCCGAGGGCGCCGTAGGTGGCGGTGAACGACATTGCCCCGTCGGCGAGTTGGAGCTCCTTGAGGACACCGAGCGCCTCGGGCTCGCGGTCGGCGTGCGGGGTGATCCAAACGCCGGGTTCCGGGGAGCCGAAGCCGGCCCAGCTGAGGCGGGTGCGGACGCGGTGGCGCAGCTCGCGCTTGGACTCCGGCACCGAGACCAGGACGACCAGCCAGGTGCCGTCCCAGGTGCGCTCACCGCTGCCGAAGTCGTAGATGCGCTGTGCGCCCTCGGTCAGCAGCCGCCGGCCGGGCGGGGTGAGCGCCCAGCGCGTGCGGCGGCCCACCCGCTCGGAGGCGAGCCAGCCCTCCGCCGCGGTCCGGGCCAGCGACTGGCGGGCCGACTTCTCCTCGACGCCGAACAGCGCCAGCGCCTCGACCAGCGCCGACGTCCACACCGGGCGGCCGCGCGGCAGGACGTACTCGCCGAGCATGGTCATCAGCAGCGACCGCGCGCTGGTGTCGCCGACCTCCCGGCGCCGGCTGACCACCGGCCGCGTGGACGCGTCGTTCGCCATGCCCGTCACTTCCCTCGTGGTCAGCGGCCTTCCTTTACTTACACAATATCTTGTCGTCGCGCGACATATCAGTAGAGTGTCATCCCCGGTCGCACGGCGACGGCCCTCGTGAGGAGCGAACAGCATGGCCGACCTCGACGAACCCGGCCAAGACGCGCAGGAGTTGGTGGCGCCGCTGCCGACGGCCAGGCGGGCGCCCCGCTGGAGCGGCCGCCTGATCCAGCGGATGCTGCACCTCCAGCCGCCGGCCACCCGGGACATCGTGGTCCAGCGGAACATACAAGTCCCGATGCCCGACGGGACCGTACTGCTGGCCGACCGCTGGGCACCGCGCGACGCCGACCCCGCCCTGCCGACCGCGCTGATCCGGACGCCGTACGGCCGCCGGGGCCCGACGGCCGCGATGGCGGCGCCTCCGCTGGCCGGGCGCGGCTTCCAGATCGTGGTGCGCCGGCCGGGGACCTAGGAGGTCGGGAGCGGCGGTGCGACGCCACCGGGTCCGCGCGGAACGCCCGGTGGCCTCGATGCGGCCGTCGGCCGGGCTCAGCCCCGGGTCAGGGTGATGTCCCGGCGGTCGACCGCGTGGAAGCGGGGCAGGGGCAGGCCGCCCTGGGGGTGCAGCTCCACGACCGTGGCCTCGGCGCTCGCGGTGCCTGCGTCCAGGGCCTTCGTCGACGGCTTGCCCGAGTTCTCCCAGCGGTGCTCCTGGCCGTCGCAGAGCGCGCTGGTGCCGCCGATGCCCTGGCGGACGTTCGGGTCGTCCTGGCCGACGGAGGAGCTGACGACGGCCGGGCCGGTGTTGCCGAGGCAGCGGTAGGTGCCGGAGAGGGTCACGGTGCCGTCCGACGCGATGTGCCCGGTCGGGTCGACGGTCACGGTCTCGTACGGGTCCGCGGTGGCCGACGCGGCGGGGGTGGCGGGGGCGGCGAGCAGGAACAGCGCGGCACCGGCCGCGAGGCCCGGAGCGGGGCGGATGGACATCGGAAACCTCCTGAAGGTGGGGCTTCCACTGGGTACCGGGCGGGCGGGCCCAGGACCGTGATCGTCACTCCTTCGGTGGCGAGTCCGCACCGACGGTCGTGGAACCGTCCGGGTGTTGTCCGCAAGTTGTCACGTTTCCCGCCGGGCCGTTCCGATGAGTTCGCGCCGGGAGGATGGTCTGTCCATCGGGACCGGACGGACGGTCCCGACCCGACGTGGAGGTGCGCCATGTGTTCCTGCCAGGCCTCGTGCCCTTCCTCCGACAGCCTCGCCCCGCACACCGTCGCGGCCCACCCCGAGCAGGGTTGGAGCCTGCGGTGCGACGGCGCGATCGTCTTCGACGACACGGGCGAACTGACCGCTGACGGCCGCGTGGTCGCTCCGCTCCGGGTACCGGCCGAGCAACTGGCGATCGCCGCCTGACTAGCGGGCGTTGCCGCCCTCGGGCAGCGGCACCGCGCGGACAGCATGCGGGACCCCGAGCGCCAGGAGGCGCGGGAGCCGGCCCGGCGGACCAAGTGCGTCCGCAGTGACGAGCGCCGCTTCCTGCGACCGCCGGACGGAGCGGTCCCCCACTTCCAGGGCGGCCCCAAGACCCTTCCAGGGCGGCCCTGATTCCCTTCCAGGGCGGCCTGAGGCCCTCCTAGGGCAGCACCGCGAAGCCGTCGATCTCCACGAGTGCCTGTTCGTCCCAGAGGCGGACGACTTCCAGGACCGCCATCGCCGGGTAGTCGCGGCCTGCCGACTGCCGCCAGATGCGGCCCAGTTCGGGGGCGTGCGTCCGGTACGCGGCGACGTCCGTGGTGTAGACGGTGACGCGGGCCAGGTCCGCCGCGGTACCTCCCGCCGCCGTCAGCGCGGTGAGCAGGTTAGTCAGGGCCTTCTCGAACTGGGCGGGAAGCGTGTCGCCGGTGACCTTGCCGTCGGTGTCGAGGGCGGTCTGGCCGGCCAGGAAGACGACGCGGGTGCCGGTGGCGACGACCGCGTGGGAGAAGCCGGTCGGCGGGGAGAGGGCGGGCGGGTTGACACGCTCGGTGCTCACTGGACCTCCCGGCCGGAAGACGGATCCACGCGCCGCTCGTTGTCCAACTCCTTGTACAACTCCTTGTACAACTCCTTGGCGATGATGCCCCGTTGGACCTCGCTCGCGCCCTCGTAGATACGCGGGGCGCGGACCTCGCGGTAGAGGTGTTCGAGGAGGTGCCCGCGGCGCAGGGCACGGGCGCCGTGCAACTGGACGGCGCTGTCGACGACATACTGCGCGGTCTCGGTGGCGAGCAGCTTCGCCATCGCCGCACGCTTGGGCACGTCCGGGGCGCCTTCGTCGTACGCCGTCGCCGCCGCGTACACCAGGAGACGGGCCGCCTCGGTGCGCAGGGCCATCTCGGCGACCTGGTGACCGACGGCCTGCAGGTCCCTCAACTTGCCGCCGAAGGCGTCCCGTCGGGACGTGTGGGCGAGCGTGGCGTCCAGTGCGGCCTGCGCCATGCCGACGGCGAAGGCACCGACGCTGGGCCGGAAGAGGTTGAGGGTGCCCATGGCGACCCGGAAGCCCTGGCCGACCTCGCCCAGCACGTCGTCCGCGGTGACGGGCACGGCGTCGAAGTCGAGGGCGCCGATCGGATGCGGCGAGAGCATGTCGAGGGGCGTGCCGGTGAGACCGGGCCGGTCGGCGGGGACCAGGAAGGCGGTCACTCCGCGGGCACCGGCGCCGGGGGTGGTCCGCGCGAAGACGGTGTAGAAGTCGGCCTCGGGGGCGTTGGAGATCCAGCACTTCTCGCCGGTCAGACGCCAGCCGGCGTGACCGTCGAGGGTTGCGGTGAGGGGAGCGGCGGGTTGCGGAGCCTCGCTCCCGGCATCCGGCGCGGCGCCGACCTGCGAGGGCTCGCGCCCGACGCCCACGGACGGTGCGGCGAGGCCCGCTCCGGCAGGGGCGGCAGCCGGCGCGGCCCCCGAGCCGCCCTCCCCCGGCTCCTCCGCTCCCTCCCGCTCCGCCCGCAGCGCCAGCGCCGCCGCGTCCGACCCCGCCCCCGGCTCGCTCAGTGCGAACGCCGCCACCGCCGCGCCCTCGGTCACCGCGGGCAGCCAGCGGTCCCGCTGGGCGGGGGTGCCATGGGCGTGAACCGGATGGGCGCCCAGGCCCTGGAGGGCGAGGGCCGTCTCCGCCTCCGTACAGGCGTAGGCGAGGGACTCCCGCATCAGGCAGAGATCGAGGGCCCCTGACGTGAACAGCCTTCGCAGCAGCCCCAGTTGACCGAGTTCGGCGACGAGCGGGCGGTTCACATGGCCCGGTTCGCCCTTCTCGGCCAGCGGGCGCAGTCGTTCCGCCGCCGTGGTGCGCAGCTCGCCACACCAGGCGATCTGTACCGGTTCGAGCGAGAATACGGGCATCGCCGGTCCCCTCTCCGCTGCGTCTCCCGTCGACCGTATCGCGTACCGTTGACTGTCGTCACCAACACGATACGCTCGTTGCGCGAGCCCACCAGGACGCCCACACGGCAAAGGGGGCGCACCGCCATGAACGTCTCGGCCCACGTCGACACCTTCGCCCGCGACCACCTCCCGCCGCGCGAGGAATGGCCCGAGCTCCGCTTCGACCTGCCGGAGCTCCAGTACCCCGATCGGCTGAACTGTGCCGCCGAGCTGCTGACCGGCCCCGCCCCCGACCGCCCGGTCTTCCACACTCCCGCCGGCCCCTCGTGGACGTACGGCGACCTGCGCGCCCGCGTCGACCGGCTCGCGCACGTCCTCACCGCCGACCTCGGCGTGGTCCCGGGCAACCGAGTCCTGCTGCGCGGCCCGACCACGCCGTGGCTGGCCGCGTGCTGGCTGGCGGTACTGAAGGCGGGCGGGGTCGCGGTGACCGTGCTGGCGCAGCAGCGGCCGCACGAGCTGGCAGTGATATGTGACATAGCACAGGTCCGACACGCCCTCTGCGACGTACGGTCCGTCGACGACCTCGTCAAGGCCGAGATACCGGGCCTGCGGATCAGCACCTTCGGCGGCGACGCCTCCGACGACCTTCTCCGCCGCCCGGCGCCCGACACCCCGTACCCGCCCGTCGCCACCGCCGCCGACGACGTCGCCCTGATCGCGTTCACCTCGGGCACCACCGGTCGCCCGAAAGGGTGCATGCATTTCCACCGGGATGTGCTCGCCACAGCGGACACCTTCTCCAAGCATGTGCTGCGCCCCCATGGGGACGATGTCTTCGCCGGCAGCCCTCCTCTCGGCTTCACCTTCGGCCTCGGCGGCCTCGTGGTCTTCCCGATGCGCGCCGGCGCCAGCTCGCTCCTCCTCGAACAGGCCCATCCCCAGCAGCTGTTGGCGGCCGTCCCCGAACACCGCGTCTCGGTCCTGTTCACCGCCCCGACCGCCTACCGCGCCCTGCTCGACGAGATCGACGCCCACGACATCTCCTCCCTGCGCCGCTGCGTCTCCGCCGGCGAGAACCTGCCCGCCGCCACCTGGCAGACCTGGCGGGAGCGCACCGGGCTGCGCATCATCAACGGCATCGGTGCGACCGAGCTGCTGCACATCTTCATCTCCGCGGCCGACGAGCACATCCGGCCCGGGACGACCGGACTGCCCGTACCCGGCTGGCACGCGCGCGTGCAGGACGAGAACGGGGAGCCGGTGCCCGACGGGGAGCCGGGGCTGCTCGCGGTGCGCGGGCCGGTCGGCTGCCGTTATCTCGCCGACCCACGGCAGCGCACGTACGTCCGCGGCGGCTGGAACATCACGGGCGACACCTACGTCCGCGAGAGCGACGGCTACTTCCGTTACGTCGCCCGCGCCGACGACATGATCATCTCGGCCGGGTACAACATCGCGGGACCGGAGGTCGAGGACGCGCTGCTGCGCCACCCGGACGTGGTCGAGGCGGCGGTCGTGGGCCGGCCCGACGAGGCCCGCGGACATGTGGTCGTGGCCCATGTGGTGGTGAAGGAGGGCACGGTCCGGGACCCGGAAGCCCTGCGCACCTTCGTCAAGTCCGAACTGGCGCCCTACAAATGTCCGCGCGAGATCCACTTCGCGGACGCACTGCCGCGCACGGCGACCGGAAAGCTTCAGAGATTCAAACTACGCACCGATGGTGACCAGCAGTGATGACAACGACCTAAGATGATCAACGTGTCCGACCAGCATGCACCGCGGTCTCTCATCGTCACGCTCTACGGCGCCTACGGCCGTTTCGTACCGGGCCCGGTCCCGGTCGCGGAACTGATCCGGCTCCTCGCCGCGGTCGGCGTGGACGCGCCGTCCGTACGCTCCTCGGTGTCCCGCCTCAAACGCCGCGGCCTGCTGCTGCCGGCCCGCACCGCGCAGGGCGCCGCCGGGTACGAACTGTCGCCGGACGCCCGCCAGTTGCTCGACGACGGCGACCGGCGCATCTACGCCACCGCCGCTCCCGAGGAGGAGGGCTGGGTGCTCGCGGTCTTCTCCGTGCCGGAGTCGGAGCGGCAGAAGCGGCACGTGCTGCGCTCCCGGCTGGCCGGGCTGGGCTTCGGGACGGCGGCACCCGGCGTGTGGATCGCGCCCGCGCGGCTCTACGAGGAGACGCGCCACGTCCTGCGACGCCTGCACCTCGACCCGTACGTCGACCTGTTCCGCGGCGAGCACCTCGGCTTCGCCGCCACCGTCGAGGCGGTCGCCCGCTGGTGGGACCTGGCCGCGATCGCCAAGGAGTACGAGGCCTTCCTCGACCGCCACGCGCCCGTGCTGCACGACTGGCGCAACAGGGCGGACACCCCTCCCGAGGAGGCCTACCGCGACTACCTCCTCGCCCTCGACGGATGGCGCCACCTCCCCTACGTCGACCCGGGGCTCCCGGCGCGGCTCCTCCCGGAGGACTGGCCAGGGGTGCGGTCGGCCGGGGTGTTCCGGGAGCTGCACGACCGGCTCAGGGACGCGGGGGCCGTGTTCGCAGGAGTACCTGCAGTCACTTAGCCAAACCTCAGGTTCCTTAACACCTCCTCTCAGACTTCTTACCTACTGTTCAGCGGGTCGTACGCCGGGTGGAGGAAAGAGGACTGTTGCGCATGACCAGCACGCCGAGAAGCCAAGGGGCCACGGTCTGGCTGACGGGCCTGCCGAGCGCGGGGAAGACGACCATCGCCCGCCGTCTCGGCGACCGGCTCAGGGCCGAGGGTCACCGCGTGGAGGTTCTGGACGGCGACGAGATACGCCGCTTCCTCTCCGCGGGCCTCGGCTTCTCCCGCGCGGACCGCAACACGAACGTGCAGCGCATCGGCCTGGTCTCCGAGGTCCTCGCCCGCAACGGCGTGCTGTCCGTCGTCCCCGTGATCGCCCCCTACGCCGACAGCCGCGAGGCCGTCCGGGGGCGGCATGCGGCCAGCTCGACGCCGTACATCGAGGTGCATGTCGCCACGCCGGTCGAGGTGTGCAGCGAGCGCGACGTGAAGGGGCTGTACGCCCGCCAGGCCGCGGGTCAGCTCAAGGGGCTGACCGGGATCGACGACCCGTACGAGCCGCCGGTCGACCCGGATCTGGTGCTGCCGACACAGGTGCAGACGCCCGAGGAGTCGGCGGACGCGGTGTACGCGGTGCTGGCGGAGCGGGGGCTGGTGTGAACACGACCGGCAAGGGATTCTCCCTCTCCCACCTGGACGCGCTGGAGTCCGAGGCCGTCCACATCGTCCGCGAGGTGGCGGGTGAGTTCGAGCGGCCGGTGATCCTCTTCTCCGGCGGCAAGGACTCCATCGTCATGCTGCACCTGGCGCTGAAGGCCTTCGCCCCGGCGGCGGTGCCGTTCTCGCTGCTCCACGTGGACACCGGGCACAACTTCCCCGAGGTCCTGGAGTACCGGGACCGCGCGGTGGCCAAGCATGGGCTGCG
>NZ_JBSFHA010000096.1:0-41019 GCF_053596855.1 Streptomyces sp. NPDC001617 | reverse complement strand
CTGCTGTCGCTGCCCGGCTCGCCGATCCTCTACTACGGCGACGAGATCGGCATGGGCGACAACATCTGGCTCGGCGACCGGGACGCCGTACGCACGCCCATGCAGTGGACACCGGATCGCAACGCAGGATTTTCGTCCAGTGACCCCGGCCGACTGTTCCTGCCGACCATCATGGACCCCGTCTACGGCTACCAGGTCACCAACGTCGAGGCGTCGATGTCGTCGCCCTCCTCGCTGCTGCACTGGACCCGTCGCATGATCGAGATCCGCAAGCAGAACCCGGCCTTCGGGCTCGGGTCCTACACGGAGCTCCAGTCCTCCAACCCCGCGGTCCTGGCCTTCCTGCGGGAGTACGAGGACGACCTGGTGCTGTGCGTGCACAACTTCTCGCGGTTCGCGCAGCCGACCGAGCTGGATCTGCGGATCTTCAACGGGCGGCATCCGGTGGAGCTGTTCGGCGGGGTGCGCTTTCCGGCCATCGGTGAGCTGCCCTACTTGCTGACCATGGCCGGCCACGGCTTCTACTGGTTCCGGCTGCGGAAGGACCCGGTGTAGAGCCTCGCAGAACCCGGGGTGGGGCGGTTTCCCCTGTCCCACCCGGGGCACGCATACGTAACACCCCGAACCACCCGGGGAAAGGAATGTGACATTATGGCGGAAACTGTCACACTTTCCGGTACGACCAGTCCTGGCCTGCTGGCGTCGCTCGATCCCCTCCTGCGGGAATGGCTGCCTCGGCAGCGCTGGTTCGCGGGAAAGGGGCGTCCGGTCACCGGGTTCACGCTGGTGGAGGCCACCGAGCTGCTGCCGGCCGACGGCAAGCTGGGCCTGTACCACCTGCTCGTACGCGCCCATCAGCCGATCGCGCTCGGCGCCGAGCCGCACCCCGGCGACTGCTACCAGCTCCTCATAGGCGCGCGCGAGGCGCTGCCGCCCCGGCTGGCGCCCGCGCTGATCGGACATGTGGAGGAGGGCCCGCTCGCCGGACGGACGGTGTACGAGGCCCTGCACGACGCCCGGCCCGCCGAGGTGCTCCTGGAGGCCCTGCGCACCGGGACCCGGATCGGCGCCCTGCGCTTCGAGCGGGAGGCGGGGCAGGAGATCCGCTCGGGGCTGGTCCCCCGGATGGTGACGGCCGAGCAGTCGAACTCCTCGGTCGTCTTTGGAGATACGTTCATCCTGAAGCTGTTGCGCCGGGTCGTGCCCGGCGTCAACCCCGACCTGGAACTGCCGCTGGCGCTGGCCCGCCAGGGCTGCCCCCGGGTGCCGGCGCCGACGGCGTGGCTGCAGGAGGAGCTGGACGAGGAGCCGTACGTCCTGGGTGTCCTGCAGCCCTTCCTGCAGGGCGCGTCGGACGGCTGGGAGCTGGCCCTGCGCGAGCTGGCCAAGGGCGAGGACTTCGGTGCCGAGGCGCGGGCGCTGGGGCGGGCCACCGCCGAGGTGCACACCGCGCTCGCCCGCGCGCTACCGACCGTCACGCTCGGTCACACCCAGATGCAGCTGCTGGCCGACGGCATGATCGAGCGCCTCGACCTCGCCGCACAGGCGGTGCCCGCGCTGCGGCCGTACGCGCCGGCCCTGCACACGGCGTTCAGCGCGCTGGCCGACCTGGCGGCGGAGGGCCGTACCTGGACGGCACAGCGCATCCACGGGGACCTGCATCTCGGGCAGTGTCTGCGCTCGCCGGGCGGTGAGTGGTGGCTGATCGACTTCGAGGGCGAGCCGTCGAAGCCGCTGGCGGAACGGCGGATGCCGCAGCCGACGGTGCGGGACGTGGCGGGCATGCTGCGGTCCTTCGACTACGCCGCGCACTCGGCGGGGCCTCGTGCAGAGGGCTGGGCCGATGTGTGCCGGGCGGCCTACTGTTCCGGGTACGCGGAGGTCAGTGGCCGCGATCCGCGCACCGACCCGGTCCTCCTGCGCGCCTACGAAACGGACAAGGCGATCTACGAGGTCGTCTACGAGGCCCGCCACCGCCCCGACTGGCTCTCGGTGCCGATGACGGCGATCGAGCGCTACGCCACCACCGACCTGTTCTGACCCGACCTGACCCTCGCCGAGGAGGCGCCGCCCGTGACCCCCCGCACCACGCCCAGCGGTTCGGACCCGAAGAAGAAGGCCGAGGAAACGGCCAGGAAGGCCGCGAAGAGTGTGAAGAAGGCGGTGAAGAAGGCCACGGAGACGCCGGCCCTCCCGAAGAAGCCGACGGCCAAGAAGACGACGGCCGACAAGGGTGCGGTGAAGAAGGCTGCCGCCGACAAGGCACCGGCGAAGAAGCAGGCGGCCGCGAAGAAGACGGCCCCGGCCGAGAAGGCGGCCTCCAAGAAGGCGACAGCCAAGAAAGCGGCGGCCAAGAAGGCCGTGCCGACGAAGACCGTGACGACGAAGACCGCCGCCGAGAAAACGCCCGCGAAGAAGGCGGCCGTCAAGAAGACGGTGACCGCCAAGGCCGCCGCTCAGAAGGCCACCGCCCCCGTGAAGAAAGCGGCCGCCAGGAAGACCTCCGCCCCTGTCCCGGCTCCCACACCCGAGGTGCCCGTCGGCGACCGCGAGCGGCTGCTCGCCGGTACCCATCACGACCCGCACACGGTGCTCGGCGCCCACCCCGTGCCCGGCGCCGGCGTGGCCTTCCGCGCCTTCCGTCCGTACGCGCTCTCCGTGACCGTCGCCGCCGGGGAGCTGCGGGCCGAGCTGCACGACGACGGGGACGGGTTCTTCTCCGGGCTGCTGCCGCTGTCCGAGGTCCCTCCGGCGTACCAGCTCGTCGTCGCGTACGAGGGGACGGTCCAGGACGCCGAGGACGCGTACCGCTTCCTGCCCACCCTCGGCGACCTGGACCTGCATCTGATCGGCGAGGGCCGGCACGAGCAGCTGTGGACGGTGCTCGGCGCCCACCCGATGACCCACCAGGGCGTCACCGGCACCCGCTTCTCCGTGTGGGCGCCGAACGCGCGTGGCGTCCACGTGGCCGGCACCTTCAACTTCTGGGACGGCACCGGGTACCCGATGCGCTCGCTGGGCTCCTCCGGCGTCTGGGAGCTGTTCGTGCCCGGCATAGGCGAGGGCGAGCTGTACAAGTTCGAGATCACCCGCGCCGACGGCTCGAAGACCCTGCGCGCCGACCCGCTGGCCCGCCGCACGGAGGCCCCGCCCCACACCTCTTCCATCATCACGGCCTCGCACCACGAGTGGCAGGACGAGGAGTGGGTGGCGCGGCGGGCGGACCTGCCCGCGCACGAAGCTCCCTTCTCCGTCTACGAGGTCCATCTCCCCTCCTGGCGCCCGGGGCTGACATACCGTCAACTCGCCGACCAGCTCCCCGCATACGTCAAGGACCTCGGCTTCACCCACGTGGAGCTGATGCCGGTCGCCGAGCACCCCTTCGGCGGCTCCTGGGGCTACCAGGTCACCGGCTTCTACGCCCCGACGGCCCGCCTCGGCACCCCCGACGACTTCAAGTACCTGGTCGACGCCCTCCACCAGGCCGGCATCGGCGTCCTGATGGACTGGGTGCCCGCCCACTTCCCGCGCGACGACTGGGCGTTGGCCGAGTTCGACGGGCGTCCGCTGTACGAGCACGAGGACCCGCTGCGGGCCGCGCACCCCGACTGGGGCACGCTGGAGTTCGACTACGGCCGCCGCGAGGTGCGCAACTTCCTTGTGGCGAACGCCGTTTACTGGTGCGAGGAGTTCCACATCGACGGGCTGCGGGTGGACGCCGTGGCCTCCATGCTCTACCTCGACTACTCGCGCGAGCCGGGGCAGTGGACCCCGAACGAGCACGGTGGGCGGGAGAACCTGGACGCGGTGGCGTTCCTGCAGGAGATGAACGCGACCGTGTACCGGCGGGTGCCGGGCGTGGTGACCATCGCGGAGGAGTCAACGGCCTGGGACGGCGTCACCCGCGCCACGCACCACCGCGGCCCCGGCGGCTTCGGCGGTCTGGGCTTCGGGCTGAAGTGGAACATGGGCTGGATGCACGACTCGCTGGACTACATAAGCCATGAGCCGGTGCACCGCAAGTACCACCACAACGAGATGACCTTCTCGATGGTGTACGCGTACAGCGAGAACTACGTGCTGCCCATCTCGCACGACGAAGTGGTGCACGGCAAGCGCTCGTTGGTGTCGAAGATGCCCGGCGACTGGTGGCAGCAGCGCGCCAACCTCCGTGCCTATCTGGCCTTCATGTGGGCCCATCCGGGCAAGCAGCTCCTCTTCATGGGCCAGGAGTTCGCGCAGGGCGCCGAGTGGTCGGAGGCGCACGGCCCGGACTGGTGGCTGCTCGACCCGGCGTACGGGGCGGAGGCCGACCACCGCGGGGTGCGGGACATGGTCCGCGACCTGAACATCGTCTACCGGCACACTCCGGCGCTGTGGCAGCAGGACATCGACCCGGCCGGCTTCGAGTGGATCGTGGGCGACGCGGCCGAGGACAACGTCTTCGCGTTCCTGCGGTTCGCCGCCGACGGCAGCCCGCTGCTGGCCGTCTCCAACCTCTCCCCCGTCGTCCGCCCCGACTATCGTCTGGGCGTCCCGGACGACATCCCCGCCTGGCACGAGTCCCTCAACACCGACGTCGCCAAGTACGGCGGCAGTGACGTCACCAACCCGGACGTCATCAAGCCGGAACCGCAGGGCTGGCACGGCCGCCCGGCGAGCGTCCGGCTGACGCTGCCGCCGCTGGCGACGGTGTGGCTGCGGCCGGCCTGACGGTCAGGAATGGCCCGGAGCCGGCCGTGCGAGCGGCTCCGGAGTTCCTCGACGGCCGTCGCCGTGGGCCCCGCCACAGGCGCCGGCAGGCCCTAGTCGGCCCGCTTCCCGCCGAACATCAGCCTGCGCAGCGCCGACAGCAGGCCCCTCGCCTGGGTGTCGGCACCGCGGTCGGCATCCGAGGCGAGAGGGTCCGCGCGCGGTGCCGGCACGGGCGTACGAGGCCGGTTCCCGCTCAGCTCGTACCGCACCGGCAGCAGTCGCAGCCCCCGCACCACGGGACCGGAACGCCAGGGCAACTGGTCCGGCGGGAGGGTCAGTTCGGCCTTGGTGAAGTGGTCGAAGACCCGCCCCACCGCCGTCGTCACGATCATTCCGCCCAGCTCGCGCGCGGCGCTGGGGCAGCCGTGCGGTCCGGCGCCCCACCCCAGATGCGCCCGGGTGCTGACCGCCGGTCCGACCATCGGCGAGGTCCCGATCGCCAGCAGGTCCTGGTGGGCGGCGGCCGCCGACGGCGAGACGATCTCCCCGGCCCGCACCCAGAAGTTCCCCATCCGGGTGTCCCGCGCCGCGAACCGGAAGCACATGTTGGCGACGGGAGGGTTCACCAGCGCGGCCCGGTTGACCGTTTCACCGAGCTGCCCTGCCGACAGGCTGCGCCGCACGGTGGCGTTGCCGCGCAACACCTCCAGCAGGGTGTTGAGCACCATGTTGCCGGTGATGTCGTTCAGATAGACGGCGTTCATGAACAGCTCCCGGCCCAGCTGTTCATCGCTCAGCCCCGGGTCGGTGAGCAGCATGTACGACGTCAGGTCGTCGCCGGGGCGGGCTCTTCGGTGCGCGACCAGCCGGGTCAGTGCCGCCAGCGCCCGCCCCGTGGCGGGCCCCGCGTCCGGCCCGCCGTCGAGCATCCGCCACATGTCCATCACCAGCTCGTCGCCGAGCTCCACCGGGCAGCCGAACAGCTTGGTCGTCACCATCAGCAGCAACGGCCGTGTGTACTGCGCGCCCAGATCCGCGAACCCGGCCGTCCCGGACTCGGCGGCGAGTACGCCGACCAGCTCGTCCGCGTACCGGGCCACGGTCGCCCGCAGCTCCCAGCCCTGCGGAGTCTGCGGCTCCTGGAAGGGCCGGAGCGCCGAGTGCAGCGTCCCGCGCGCCGCCCGGTGCTCCTCGTCGTCCATGAACATGGTCTGCCGGACCTCGTACCCGGCGATCAGCGGCCAGTCGTGCGGCAGCCGCCCCTCGGCCCGCGCCCGCCAGTAGCGGATGTCCCGCCGCCACTGGTTCTCGTTCTTCAGGACGTCGAGCACCTCGCGATAGTCGAGAACCAGCCACACGGGCACGCCCATCAGCCCGACGGGCGCGACCGGCCCGTACATGCGCCGCAGCCGCTGGTACACCGCCCCGGGGTCTGCGTCGAACTCCGAGGTGAGCAACGGCTGGACCGGCAGCGCCTCGAGCCAGGGACTCTCGGCCGGCGCGCTCGTGTACTGATGGGCTTCCATAACGCACACGCATACCGCACGGACCGTGCACGAGCAGTCACCGTGGCGTGAACTGTTACGGCTTGGTGATCCCAGTGACTCAGGTGGTGACCAGCGCCTTGGGCACCCGCCCGGTGTGCAGCACCCCCAGCCGCTGTGTGGCCCGGGTCAGCGCCACGTACAGATCGCTCGTCCCGTACAGCCCCGGCTCCACCACCAGCACGGAGTCGAATTCCAGCCCCTTCGACTGCCGGGGATCGAGGAGTACGACGGCCTGTGTGAGGTCCGGTTCGGCCCCCGCCGTCACCCCGTCCAACTGCGCGGCGAGCCTGCGGTGCAGATGGCGCGGGGCGATGACCGCCAGCCGCCCTTCCTCCGGCCTCAGTTCCTCGACCGCCTTGGCGACCGCGCCGGGCAGGTCATCGGTGGCGCGCACCCAGGGCCGTACTCCTGTCGAACGCACCGAACTCGGCGGCTCGAAGTCCGGGTTCTCCGCGCGGACGACGGCTGCCGCGAGCTCCATGATCTCGGCGGGTGTGCGGTAGTTGACGCCCAGGCGGGTGTGGTCCCAGCGGTCCTCGACATACGGGGCGAGGATCTTCCGCCAGGAGCCGACGCCGGCCGCCTCCGCGGTCTGCGCGGGGTCGCCGACCAGGGTCATCGAGCGGGTCGGGCTGCGCCGCATCAGCAGCCGCCAGGCCATCGGCGACAGCTCCTGCGCCTCGTCGACGATGATGTGCCCGAACGCCCAGGTGCGGTCGGCCGCCGCGCGCTCGGCGGCGCTGCGGTGGTCGTCCTCCTCCTGCCGCTCGGCGAACCGCTCGGCGTCGATGATGTCGTGCGCGGACAGGACTTCCGAGGCATCGGGATCACTCTCCTGCTTGTCCTCGAACTCGTAGGTACGGGAGGCGTACGACACGTCCAGCACGCCCTGCGCGTAGGCGATTTGGTTCTCCCGCTCGCGCTCGGCCCGCGCCCGCGCCAACCGCTCGTCCACGCCGAGCAGTTCGGCCGCCTCGTCGAGGAGCGGTACGTCCGCCACGGTCCACTCCCTCGTGACCGGGCGGCGGATCGCGGCCGCGTCCTCGTCGGGGAGGTGGCCGACGGGGTCGGCGAGGAAGTCCGCGACCAGGCGCTGCGGCGTGATGCGGGGCCACAACTGGTCGATGGCGGCCCAGACTTCGGGATTCTCGGCGATGTCGTCGCGGATCTGGGTGATGTCGCTCGCGTCGAGGAGGCTGCCGCCGTCGTACGGGTCGGTGCCGACGCGCTCGGCGTACAGCTCGGTGAGGGTGTTGAGGATGTACCCCTCGAAGTGCTCGCGGGCCACGTTGTGCGGCAGCCGCGCGGCCCGGGTGCGCTCGCGGGCGACCCGCACCAGGTCGTCGTCGAGCATGAGGATCTCGCGGTCGTGCTCGATGGTGATCACCGGGTCGGGCAGCGACTGCCAGTCGCGTACGACCTCGGCGAGCACGTCCGCCATGTCGGCGCGGCCCTTCACCGCGGCCGCCGCCCGGCTGTCGGCGGCCGTGGCCTTCACTCCGGGGAACAGCTCGCCGACGGTCGCGAGCAGCACACCGGTCTCGCCGAGGGAGGGCAGTACCTCGCCGATGTAGCCGAGGAAGGCGGGGTTGGGGCCGACGATGAGGACGGCCCGCTTGGCGAGCAACTCCCGGTGTTCGTACAGGAGATACGCGGCCCGGTGCAGGGCGACCGCCGTCTTGCCGGTCCCCGGACCGCCCTCGACGACCAGCACGCCCCGGTGCGGCGCGCGGATGATCTCGTCCTGCTCGGCCTGGATGGTCTGCACGATGTCGTTCATCCGGCCGGTGCGCGCGGAGTTCAGCGCGGCGAGCAGGACGGCGTCGCCGGTCGGGTCCTCGTGGCCGGTGCGCTCCTGGTCGCCGAGGTCGAGGATCTCGTCGTGCAGCGCGGTGACCGTGCGGCCGCTGGTGGTGAGATGGCGGCGCCGGCGCAGGCCCATCGGGGTGTGGCCGGTGGCCAGGTAGAAGGGCCGGGCGACGTCGGCGCGCCAGTCGATCAGGATCGGCGTGCGCTCGGCGTCGTCGATACGCAGCCCGATCCGGCCGATGTGGTGCTTGTCCCCCGAGGTCAGGTCGATCCGGCCGAAGCACAGCGACCCGTCCACCGCGTTCAGCGCGGCGAGCAGCCCGGACCGCTCGGCGACCAGGATGTCCCGCTCCAGCCGGGCCTGCATGGGCGTGTTGCCCTGGGCGAGCGCGTCCGTGACGGAGGTCTCGGTCTCGCCGCGCAGTGCGTCGACGTGCGTGTACAGCACGTCGATGAATTCCTGCTCGCGCCGCACCTCGATGTCTTCACTGTCTGGAAAACCGGTGTTTGACAATTCCACTCCCGCCCGGATATACTGTGCCCAGTGAGTTTCTTTGCGACTCGAATTCCCCGAAGTCGCGAACCACTCAATATACGCAGAGAAATCCCCCGGGCGCAATCGCCCGGGGGATTTCTTCTTGTAGGTGCGTCAGAGCACATCGGCGAGTTCTTCGACAAGTCGCCGCTTGGGTCGGGCCCCGACCATCGCTTTCACCGGCTCACCGCCCCGGAACACCATGAAAGTGGGCATCGACAGTACCTTGTAGGCGTTCGTGGTCTCGGGGTTGTGGTCCACGTCCAGCTGAACCACCTTCAGCCGACCGCCGGTCTCCTCGGCGAGGGCAGCGAGCACCGGCACCATCTGCCGGCAGGGTGGACACCAGTCGGCGGTGAATTCCACCAGCACGGGAATTTCACTGCCGATCACCTCCACCGCGAAATCCGAGTCCGTCACCTCGGCCACACCGGCTGTCCTGCTCACCGTTCCCGCCCTCCCAGTTCGCACATCGGTGATTCCCCGTCGGCCGAGGCCAGCCGCACGGCGATCGTCGCCCGCACGGCCTGCAACTCGCCGATCAGCGCGTCGAGTTCGTCGAGCTTGCGGCGGTAGACCGCGAGCGAGGCCGGACAGGAGTCGCCCTCCGGGTGCCCGGCCCGCAGACACTCCACGAACGGCCGGGTCTCCTCCAGGTCGAACCCGAAGTCCTGGAGGGTCCGGATCTGCCGCAGCAGCTTCAGATCGCTCTCGTCGTACGCCCGGTGCCCGAGCTCGTCCCGCCGCGCGGGCAGCAGCCCCCGCGACTCGTAGTACCGCAGCGTCCGCGTCGTGGTCCCGGCCCGTGCGGCCAGCTCGCCGATTCGCATACGTACGAACGTAGACGTTGACGCCGACGTCAGGGCAACAGCAGTCCTCAGAGGGCAAGGGGCAGGCGGAGGCGGTGTTCGCGGCGGACCCGGAGTTCCCGTACACGGCGGTCCGCGTGGCCCATGTCCTGGGCGGGGACGACGACTTCACATCGCGGGTAGTTCCACGGTGACGCGGATCCCGCCGGCGGAGCGCGGGGTGAGGGTGAGCGTTCCGTCGTGGGTCCGGGTGACGGTCTCGACGATGGCCAGGCCCAGGCCGACGCCCGCGTGGTCGGTGTGGATGCGCTCGGTCCCGCGCCGGAAGGGTTCGGTGAGTGTCGAGACCAGCTCCGGGGTGACCTTCTCGCCGGTGTTCTCGACGGTGAGCACCACGGTCTTGGGGCGGACGCCGGTATGCACCCACACGCTGCCCTGTTCAGGCAGGTTGTGCACGATCGCGTTGTGCACGAGGTTCATGGTCAGCTGCAGCAGCAGCGCCGGCGATCCGATCGTGGGGGCGATGTCGCCACCGGTCTCGAGGGTGACGCCGTGCTTTTCCGCGAGGGGCAGGAGTGTCTCGGTGGCGTCTTCCGCCAGGAGGGACAGGTCGACGGGTTCTCGGGTGACGGGCATCCGGTCGGCGCGGCTGAGCAGCAGCAGCGCCTCGGTGAGGTCGATCGCCCGGGTGTTGACGGCGTGCAGGCGGTCGATGAGTTCGCCGGTGTCGTGGTTCGGATCGGTGCGGGCCACGTCGAGAAGTGCCTTCGAGACCGCCAGCGGGGTGCGCAACTCGTGTGACGCGTTGGCCGCGAACCTCCGCTGTTCGGCGACGTGCGCCTCGAGCCGTACGAGCATCGCGTCGAAGGCGTCGGCGAGTTCACGGAACTCGTCCTTGCGGCCGGGCAGCCGGATCCGGTGCGAGAGCGAGCCGTCCGTGGCCATGCGGGTGGCGTGGGTGATGCGGATCAGCGGGGCGAGCATGCGGCCGGCGAGGATCCACCCTCCCACGAGGCCAAACACCAGCAGGAAGGCCAACACCGCGGCTGCCCTCGGCGCGAAGACGTCCAGGAGACCGGACCGGACGGGGAAAACACCGTTCTTGATGTTGTCATCGGCGTTCACGAGCATCGCGCGGTCGGGGACGTAGCGCAGGAGGAACAGCCACACCGCGGCGAGCAGCAGGGCGCCGGCGAGCATGAGGAATCCGGCGTAGCTCAGGGTGAGTTTGAGGCGAACGCTCAGCCCGGGTGTCCTATCCACGCTGGTCTCCCTCGTGTCCGGCCTCCGGTTGTGTGTCGATGCGGTAGCCGACGCCCGGCACGGTGGCGATGACCCAGGGTTCGCCGAGACGCTTGCGCAGTGCCGAGACCGTGATGCGCACGGCGTTGGTGAACGGGTCGGCGTTCTCGTCCCACGCCCGTTCCAGCAGATCCTCGGCGCTGACGACACCGCCTTCGGCGGCGACGAGGACTTCGAGCACGGCGAACTGCTTCCTGGTCAGCGCGACATAGCGGCCGTCGCGGTAGACCTCGCGGCGGAACGGATCCAGACGCAGACCCGCGATCTCCCGCACGGGCGGCCTGCTGTGGGCGCGCCTGCGGTCGAGTGCTCGGAGCCTGAGCGCGAGTTCCTGGAGTTCGAAGGGTTTCGTGAGGTAGTCGTCGGCGCCGAGTTCGAACCCGGAGGCCTTGTCGTCGAGACGGTCGGCCGCGGTGAGCATGAGGATCGGCATGCCGCTGCCGGAGGAGACGATGCGCTCGGCGATCTCGTCACCGGACGGTCCGGGGATGTCGCGGTCGAGGACGGCGATGTCGTAGGCGTTGATGCCCAGCAGTTCCAGCGCGGTGTCGCCGTCACCCGCGATGTCGGCCGCGATCGCGGCCAGGCGCAGGCCATCGCGGATGGCCTCTGCCAGATAGGGCTCGTCCTCGACAATCAGCACGCGCATGCCATCGAGGCTACGAGCCGGCGCATATCGTCGGCATATCGAAAACCGCATACGTGCCGGCAACATTCTGCCGCCTTGACTGGCGGTATGACTCGAATCCCACGGTGGCTGCTTGTCGTCGGCCTGACGGCCGTCTTGGCAGTGATCACCGCAGCGCTCTGCTACGAGTTACCGAAGTCCTCGTCCTTCTCGGCCGCGTCACCTCTGCATGTTCTGCGCAGTGGGCGCCATGGTGGGCTCGGTGAGGCCGACGGTGCCGTCCCGGACGGCGTGACGGTCTACGACGACTCGGTTCCGGGTGTGGCGAAGCTCGATCCGGGCCTGCTCAAGGCCCTCCGCGAGGCCGCGACGGCTGCCGCGGACGACGGAATCACGTTCTACGTCAGCAGCGGCTGGCGTTCCGCGGCGTACCAGAACCAGCTTCTTCGCGAGGCGATCGCCAAGTACGGGTCCGAAGCCGAGGCCGAGCGCTGGGTGGCCACCGCGGCGACGTCCCCTCATGTGTCGGGGGACGCGGTCGACATCGGGCGCTCCGATGCGGCGGCGTGGCTGTCCCGGCACGGTGCCGGGTACGGGCTGTGCCCGATCTACGAGAACGAACCGTGGCACTTCGAACTGCGCGCGAACGCGATCGATCGTGGCTGCCCTCGCAGGTACGCCGACCCCACCCAGGATCCGAGGATGCAGCAGTGAACGGCAGTGAGCGAGGACAGACGATGGCACGGGTGGACACGGTGCAGACGACGGAGACCCGCCAGGTCGACCCTGGGACCTGGCGTGCGGGCATCCGCCGGGCGATCCGCGTCGCCTCCCGCCCGGGGCCCTGGAAGCGTGGCCCGGTGCTCGCGGCGCTGGCGCTGCTGCTGGGTCTGGTCATGCTGCTGCACGCGAAGATCCCGAACGGGGTCGGGGGCATCGGCAGCCTGGTGGAGACCTTCCTGCCGTGGTTCGGTCTGTTCGTGCCGGTGCTGCTCGCCGGGGCGCTGTGGCGCCGCTCCGCCTCCGCGGTGGTCGCGCTGCTGCTGCCCGTCACGGTGTGGCTGAGCCTCTTCGGCGGGCTCCTCGGCGACAAGTCCCACCCGGGCGGTGACCTCACCGTGGTCAGCCACAACGTCAGGGCCGGCAACCCGGACCCGGTCGGCACCGCCCGCGCCCTGGCGGCCTCCAAGGCGGACCTGCTGGCGCTGGAGGAGATCACCCAGAAGGCCCGGGGCATATACGAGAAGGCGCTGGCGAAGGCGTATCCGTACCACACGGTGATGGGCACGGTCGGGCTGTGGAGCAGGCTGCCGCTGTCGGACACCCACCCGGTCGACATCGAGACGGACTACGGGCCGCTGGCGGCCACCAAGCCGGCCGCCGTCAAGATGGCCGACAACCGGGCCCTGCGCGCGACGGTGGCCACGGCTCATGGGCCGCTCGCCGTGTACGTGGCCCACCTGGGGTCCGTACGGGTGACTCCCCGGACGGGCTTCTGGACCGTCAGCCGGGACAGGAACGCGCAGGCGCTCGGCACGGCCGTCGCCGCCGAGAAGAACAAGCGGGTGGTGCTGCTCGGCGACGTCAACGGCACCACGGACGACCGCGCGTTCGCCGGCCTCACCTCGCGGCTGCACTCGGTCCAGGACGTGGCCGGGGACGGCTTCGGCTTCAGCTGGCCGGCGAAGTTCCCGGTGGCCCGGATCGACCAGATCATGGTTCGCGGTGTGCAGCCGGAGAGCTCGTGGGTGCTACCGGCCACCGACAGCGACCACCTGCCGGTGGCGGCCAGGATCAGCTGGTGAACACCGCGGGAAGCCGCCGGTGGTGACGGTGTCCTGCGACTACGGCCGCTGGTCGGTCAACGGCCCCGCATCCCCGGTGCCCGCCCGGGTCCCTTCAAGCGCAGTCGGTCGCCGACGGCGTGGTCGCCGAGGTCGAGAAGGAGTGGAAGGAACACCTCGGCAAGCGCCGCATGAAGCAGCTGCGCGAGGCACTGACGCTCCTGCGGGAGATCACCGACCCCTGGGCCTAGACGCCCACCTTCGCGGCCTCCTCGACCTCCAGCAAGGAGGCGCTGTGGCGTTCCTCGTCGAAGGCCCTGCGGCCGCCGCGCAGGCCGAACAGGCGCTTGGCGAGGAGGATGTAGAGCACGGCGAGGATGTTGAGGACCAGGGTGGCGATCTTCAACCAGCTGACGTGCTCGGTGAGTTCGTAGACCTCCAGCGGGAGGAAGGCGGCGGTGGCGACCACCGTCAGGTACTCCGCCCAGCGCTTGGCGTACCAGAGGCCGACCGCCTCGACGAGTTCGATCAGCGCGTACCCGAGGAGCAGTACGGCCACCAGCAGCAGCGTGTGGTGCTTGTAGCCGAAGGTCTTCTGGATGGTGCCGACGACCGGTGAGTGGTCGAGGTCGTAGTGGAAGTGCTTGAAGACGGGGCGGAAGACGTCGAGGTACTCGTCGAAGAGCCGGCGCACCGCGTCCTGGCTGTTGCTGAACTTCCACACGGCCGCCGCGACGAGCACGATGAACACGCCCCGCACGAACCGTTCGATCGCCAGGAAGCGGAGGATGAACAGGTCGCGGAGGACCTTGCCGCGCGGCACGAGCGGCGCCTCGGCGGCCGGCCCCGAGCCGTGCGGCTCACCGAGCACGAAGTCGCCGCAGCGCAGACAGCGCCAGACCTCGCCCAGCGCGGTGTCGGCGCGCAGACGCACCCGGAGGCGGGGGTCGTCCGGCGCGTAGGTGACATGGCCCTTGCGCGAGCACGTCCGCCGGTCCCAGTCGATCTTCATCCCCCGTGCCTCCTCCTACATACGGCCGTGCCGCGCCGGTGATCCGGCACGGCACGGTAGTGCATCGACGTAAGAGACGCCGGTCCAGGGCCGTCAGTTCGCCGTGGCGCCCCCCGGTTCCATCCGTCCTCGCGATCGGGGAGGTCGCCGACCGCTACCGCGTGCTGGTCGCGCTCGCCTCTCCCCTGCCGGCGGCGGAGGCCGGGGAGCTGGTGGGGAAGCCCGACGGCTGAGCAGAGACACAGAAGGACCGAGCGGCCGAGTCCACGGGGGGAGAACTCGACCGCTCGGCGTCTGTGACCGGGCGACTGATCGACGGGGGAGTGTTCAGTCGCCCGGAGCTCTACGGAACTGCTGGACCGCTGTTCAGGCCTTCGCCAGTTCCTTCTCGCCGCCCTGCTCGGGCACCTCGGCGTGGGGCTGGGCGTCCTCGTCGAGGAGGGTCGTCTCGTCGAAGGGGAGGCTGCCCGAGAGGACCTGCTGGACGCGCTCCTTGTCGATCTCCTTGGTCCAGGTGCCGATCAGGACCGTGGCGACGGCGTTGCCCGCGAAGTTGGTCAGGGCCCGGGCCTCGCTCATGAAGCGGTCGATGCCGACGATCAGGCCGACGCCGTCCACCAGGGCGGGCTTGTGCGACTGGAGGCCACCGGCCAGCGTGGCCAGACCGGCGCCGCTGACGCCCGCCGCGCCCTTGGAGGCGAGGAGCAGGAAGAGCAGCAGCGGGATCTGCTCACCGATGGACATCGGCGTACCGAGCGCGTCGGCGATGTAGAGGGACGCCATGGTCATGTAGATCATGGTGCCGTCGAGGTTGAAGGAGTAGCCGGTCGGGACCGTGATGCCGACGACGGGCTTGCTGATGCCCAGGTGCTCCATCTTCGCGATGAGCCGCGGCAGCGCGGACTCGGAGGAGGAGGTGGACAGGATGAGCAGGAACTCGCGGGCCAGGTACTTGAAGAGGACGAAGATGTTCAGCCCCGTGACGACCCGCAGCAGGATGCCGAGCACGACGAAGACGAACAGCACACAGGTCACATAGAAGCCGAGCATGAGCACCGCGAGGCTCTTCAGCGCGTCGAGACCGGCGGAACCGACGACCGCGGCGATGGCGCCGAAGGCGCCGATCGGGGCGGCCCACATGACCATGGCGAGGATGCGGAAGACGAGCCGCTGGATGTGCTCGATGCCGCGCAGGACCGGCTGGCCGGCGGAGCCCATGGCCTGCAGCGCGAAGCCGGCGAGCAGCGCGATCAGCAGGGTCTGCAGGACCTGGCCCTCGGTGAAGGCGGAGACGAAGGTCAGCGGGATGATCGACAGGACGAAGTCGACGGGCGGAAGCGCGTCGCTGGACACCTGGTCGTGGCCGGAGGCCTTGATCGCGTTGGTGATGTGCAGCCCGTCGCCCGGGTGCAGGATGTTCCCGACGACGAGGCCGATGCCCAGCGCGACGAGCGACATCACCAGGAAGTAGCCGAGCGCGATACCGCCGACGGCACCGACCTTGGCGGCCTTCCGTACGGAACCGATGCCGAGCACGATCGTGCAGAAGATGATCGGCGAGATCATCATCTTGATCAGGTTCACGAAACCGGTACCGAGCGGCTTGAGCTCCACGCCGGCGTCCGGCCAGATGAGCCCCACGGCGATACCGAGCGCCACCGCGACGATCACGGCGATGTACAGGTAATGGGTGCGGTCCCGCTTGCGCGCGGGTGCGGCAGGTGCCACGGGGGTACTGGCGGCCACGGCTGCCCTCCTTGACGTCTTCGTCGGCATCACCGGCGTGCGGCTCACGTCCGGGGGATGGGAGATGGTTCTACGGGGATGGGGGTGCGGTTCTGCGAGGACCGGAGGCGTGGGAGCCCTGGCGTGAAGCCCTTGGCGGGACACTTGGCCGGAACCGACTGCCCTGCTTCCGTTCGTTCCTCGTTGCGGTGACTATTCCGCGCCCTGTGAGGGCGGTCACCCTTCCGTTCATTTAGTTCACGATTGACGTGCGAGGCACACTGACGACATGCGCATCCCCGCCCCGAGACCCCGCAGCCTGGCCGGCCAGCTCTTCGCCATGCAGGCCGTGCTGATAGCAGTGCTCGTGGCCGGATACGCACTGTTCACGTACATCAGCGACCAGCACCAGGCCGAGGACGCGGCCCGCAGGCAGGCCCTGGCGGTGACCCGCTCGATCGCCGACGCCCCGTCCGTATGGGACGCCATCCGCACCCCGAACCCCACCGCCGAGCTCCAGCCGTACGCACTGCGGGTCATGAAGGACGCCGACGTCGACTTCGTCACGATCATGAACCCGAAGGGCATCCGCTGGACCCACCCCGACAAGAACCAGATCGGCAAGCACTTCCTCGGCAACATCGAGCGGGCCCAGCACGGCGACACCTACACGGAGACCTACAAGGGCACCCTCGGACTGTCGGTCCGCGCGGTCACCCCCATCAGGGACTCCCACGACCGGATCGTCGGCCTGGTCAGCGCGGGCATCAAGGTCAAGGCGATCAGCAAGCGGGTACGGGGCCAGCTCTCGGCCCTCCTCGGCGTCGCGGCCGGCGCCCTCGCCCTGGGCGCGATCGGCACGTACGTCATCAACGCCCGCCTGCGCCGCCACACCCACGGCATGAACGCGGCCGAGCTCAGCCGAATGCACGACTACCACGAGGCGGCGTTGCACGCGGTGCGGGAGGGGCTGCTGATGCTGGACGGGCAGTTTCGGGTGGCGTTGATCAATGACGGGGGGCGGGAGTTGCTGGGGTTGTCCTCGGACTCGGGAGCGGACGCGGTGGGAAGGTCGGTCGCCGACCTGGGGCTGCCCGCACCCCTCACGGGCGCGCTGCTGGCTTCCGAGCCTCGGGTGGACGAGGTGCATCTGACGGCGGACCGGGTGCTGGTGGTGAACACCTCGCCGGTGTCGGGCGGCGAGCGGCGCGGCACGGTGGTCACCCTCCGCGATGTGACCGAACTCCAGTCCCTGATGGGCGAGTTGGACTCGGAGCGAGGTTTCACCCAGGCACTGCGCTCCCAGGCGCACGAGGCGGCGAACCGCCTGCACACCGTCGTCTCCCTCATCGAACTGGGCCGCGCCGAGGAGGCGGTGGACTTCGCGACGGCAGAGCTGGAACTCGCCCAGGCGCTCACCGACCAGGTCGTGTCGGCGGTCAGCGAACCGGTCTTGGCCGCCCTGCTGCTGGGCAAGACGGCACAGGCGAACGAGCGGGGTGTGGAGCTGGTGGTGTCGGAGGACAGCCGCCTCGACGACGGCTTGCTGCCGCCCACGCTTCCCGCGCGGGACCTGGTGACCATCCTGGGGAACCTGATCGACAACGCCGTGGACGCCGCTCAGGGAAGCCTGCGGGCTCGGGTGACGGTCACCGCGTACGCGGAGGCTTCCGAGCTGGTGCTGCGAGTGGCGGACACGGGGGCGGGGGTGGATCCGGCGCACTCGGAGCAGGTGTTCCAGCGGGGTTTCTCCACGAAGCCGGCGGGTCCGGGCGGGCGGGGGCTGGGGTTGGCGTTGGTGCGGCAGGCGGTGCATCGGCAAGGCGGGGCTTTGTCGGTGGCCGAGGCGGAGGGGGGCGGCGCGGAGTTCGAGGTGCGGTTGCCTTTGCGGGTGGCGGGGGGATCGGGGGCGCGAACGTTGGATGGGGCAGCCTCTGGGGTGGGGGATGGGTTGATGCCGGGTGCGGAGCAGCGGTCGGCGCCGAGGGCGGGGACCACGGCGACATCCGGCGCGGGGGACGGTTCGGCCCCGGCTGCGGAGGAGCGGTCGGTGCCGGCTGCCGCGGAGAGCTCGACGCCGGGCTCGGGCAACGGGGCGGCGTCCGGGGCGGGGCATGGGGCGGCCCCGGCTGCGGAGGACGGGTCAGTGCCGGGTGCTGAAGAGCGGTCGGTGCGGGGTGCGGCGGATGGGTCGGCGCCGGTCGTGAGGGGTGGTGGCGTGTGACTGGCGTGCAGCCCATTCGGGTGCTGGTCGTGGAGGACGATCCCGTGGCCGCCGACGCGCATGTCATGTACGTGGGGCGGGTGCCGGGGTTCGTCGCGGTCGGAAAGGCGCACAGCGGGGCGGAGGCTCGGCGGGTGCTCGACCGTACGGCCGTGGATCTGCTGTTGCTGGACCTGCACCTGCCGGATGTGCACGGGCTGCAGTTCGCGCGGTCGTTGCGGGCGGCGGGGCATCAGGCGGATGTGATCGCGGTGACGTCGGCGCGGGATCTGACGGTGGTGCGGGAGGGGGTGTCCTTGGGGGTCGTGCAGTACGTGTTGAAGCCGTTCACTTTCGCGACACTGCGGGATCGGCTCGTGCGGTACGCGGAGTTCCGGGGCGCGGCCGGGGAGGCGAGCGGGCAGGACGAGGTGGACCGGGCGCTGGCCGCGCTACGGGCACCTGGACCTGCTGCGCTGCCCAAGGGATTGAGCGGGCCGACGCTTGAGCGGGTGACGGTGGCGCTGCGGGATTGCGGGGAGGGGATGACTGCGGCGGGGGTGGCTGAGGCGGTGGGGATCTCGCGGATTACTGCGAGACGGTACCTGGAGCATCTGGTCGAGGCAGGGAGGGCGGAACGGAGTCCGCAGTACGGGACTGTGGGGCGGCCCGAGTTGCAGTATCGGTGGGTTCGGGGGGTGGGGAAGGGGCGGTAGGGGGCGGAGTGTCGTCGAGTTCGGCGGCCCCGGTGCGGGGTGTGGGCGGCTTCGGTGGGGGCGTTGGCGCGGGTGAAGGCGTCGCCGGACTGGAGGTAGGTGGAAGCCGCGCTCCCCGGCGCGTACCACTCCCCGGCGCGTACCGCTCCCCGCCGCGTACCGCTCCCCGCGACAGACCCGGCCACCCCCTCCGGATCCCCCGCGAGCAGCGCAACCACCGACTCACCCCACGCCCGCACCGCATCCCGCCGCCCCGGATCCCGCGCAGCCTCGGCGATGTCCTGGACGGACGCCCCCACACCCGGCCCCACGGCCCGCGTCAACGCCTTCACGGCCCGGCGCCCGCCATCCCCGCCCGCACCCTCCGCCAGGGCCGCAAGCAACGCCGCCTTCATCGCTGGTCCCGCCCGTTCCGTACCCGGTGCCCGCCCCCGTCAGCCAGCAAGTGACCGTACGTCAAAGGTGCGGCGGCAAACGGGACTTCACGCCCGTCTCGCGTACCACACCACCTGCCACCCGAGCCCGCCCACGGCGAGCGCCTCCACCCCCGACACGGCGACGAGCGACCCACTCCCCCCGGCCACCCAGAACACCGCCAACGCGGCAAGCGGCACCACGCAGAACGCCATCAGGTCGACGCCCGTCTGCACGGCCTTCCGCGACCTCCGCCGCGCATCCCCACGATGCGCCGTCTCCCACCCGAACGCCTCGAACCCGCCACCCGGCTCGGCCAACGCCGCAAGCCGAGGCCCGAGTTGGTCGCGCACATACGCGCCGATCGCCGAGATCTTCTGATCGTTGACGAGGTAGGTCCACCCGAGCACCACACACACCGGCGGCAGCGCGAGCAACATCGACGCCTGCTTGGCCTGAGCCGCGGCGGCGATGACGGCGGCCACAACCCCCAACGTCACGTAGAGCAGATTGTCCCGGAACCCGATCCGCGCCTTCTGCTCGTCCTTGACCGTCTGGTACTCGGCGAGCAGCAACTGCCCCACCGTGACATCCCGTTCCGGCACTGGAATCCCTTCCCCCGGCAGTACCTTATGAGTGTGCCGGAGACCGTATCCACCGCTCTCGTCCTGTCCGCACTTCCCCTCGAATACGCCGCCGTACGCGCGCACATCGAGGAACGACAGGAGGACGTCCACCGCGACGGGACCCGGGTGGAGAAGGGCCGACTCGCCGGCACCCGATGGCAAGTCGCCCTCGCCGAACTGGGCGTCGGCGCCGACCGGGCCGCCGCCCTCACGACCCAGCTCATCACCTGGCTGCGCCCCGAGGCCGTGCTCTTCGTGGGCGTGGCCGGCAGTCTCAAGGACGACGTCGAGATCGGGGACGTCGTCGTGGGGACGCAGGTGTACGAGATCCACGGCGGCAAGCAGACGCCGGAAGGCTTCCTGGCCCGCCCGAAGGCGCTGCCGGGTTCGCACGCGCTGGAACAGGCGGCCCGCTCGGCCGTACGGGACATGCCCGAGGTACGGCCCCACTTCACGCCGATCGCCACGGGCGACGTGGTCCTGGCCGACGCCGACTCCGACATCGTCCACTTCATCCGCAGGCACTACAACGACGCCGCCGCGATCGAGATGGAGGGCTATGGCGCCACTCAAGCCGCCCACTTGAACGGCCGGTTGGACTCCCTCGTCATCCGCGGCATCAGCGACCACGCCAACGCCGACAAACACAAGGCCGACGCCTCGGGTTCGCAGCGACTCGCCGCCAAGCAGGCTGCCGCGGTGACGATGGCGGTACTGCGCAAGCACGGTCCCCGCAAAGGTTCCTCCGACTCCGAGGAGCGTCCCGATCGCCGCGAGGACGGCACCGGAACGACGTACGGCGGGGACCACATCGACTTCCGGGGCGGGACCTTCTACGGCCCCGTCGTCGGCAGGAGAACAGATCACCGTTAGGCGATGTGTAGCGGGCACCCCCTCGCCGTCACCCACGACCGCATCGCCCTCGCCGAAGCCGTCAACGCCCAATCCCGCGCACAGTCATTGACCTGACTAGACCACTCCACTTACGTTCACCGGGCAGTCATCCCGGCCACAACGAAGTGCAGCCGCAGGAGGTCATGCCCGTGCGCCCCACCGCATCCTTCCCCCTCCTCCCCGCCCTACTGGTCACCGCCCTCGCCGCAACCACCCTCACCGCCTGCGGCAGCGGTTCCGGCAGTGACCCGGACACCATCAAGGTCTCGTTCAAACAGTCCACGGACAACTCCATCAAGGTGATGGACGACTTCCTCGCGGACATCAAGAAGCAGTTCGAGAAGAAGTACCCCGGCAAGAAGGTCGAGCTCGTCCCGATCAAGGCCCCGGACTCGGAGTACTACACCAAGCTCCAGCAGATGTTGCGCTCACCGAAGACCGCCCCGGACCTGGTCTACGAGGACACGTTCCTCATCAACTCGGACATCACCAGCGGGTACTTGAAGCCCCTCGACCCGTACCTCGCCAAGTGGCCGGACTGGAACCAGTTCATCGACACGGCCAAGAGCGCGGCCCGGGGTGAGGACGGGAAGACGTACGGCGTCCCGGACGGCACCGACACCCGGGGCCTCTGGTTCGACAAGGGCATCTTCAAGAAGGCCGGTCTGCCGGCCACTTGGCAGCCCAAGAGCTGGGACGACGTCCTCTCCGCCGCCCGCGCCATCAAGAAGAAGGTCCCCGACGTCACCCCGATCAACGTCTACACCGGCAAACCCGCCGGCGAAGCCTCCACCATGCAGACGTTCGAGATGCTGCTCTACGGCACTGACAACGTTGGCAACTCCGGCACATCCGACCCGCTGTACGACAAGGCGTCGAAGAAGTGGATCGCCGGCAGCCAGGGCTTCAAGGACGCGCTGTCCTTCGTGCACACGGTCTATCAGGAGAAACTCGGGCCCGACGTCTCCACCGCCCTCGACCCCAACATCCAGACCATCGTGGCCGGCGAGATGCTCCCGAAGGGCAAGCTGGGCATCGCGCTGGACGGATCCTGGCTCCCACAGGCCTGGTTGAAGGGCAGCGGGCACGAATGGCCGCAGTGGTCGAGCGAGTTGGGGCTGGCGTACATGCCGACCCAGCACGGACAGGCACCCGGCAAGGTGAGCATGTCCGGCGGCTGGACCTGGGCGATCCCGTCCAAGGCCGGCAACCCCGACCTCGCCTTCGACTTCATCAGGACCATGCAGACGAAGGCGAACGCCGAGAAGTGGTACATCTCCAACTCCGGCATCTCGGTCCGGAAGGACGTCGCCGCCGACCCGTCGTACGCCTCCGCACAGCCCGGCATCAAGTTCTTCACGGACCTCGTCGCCAGCACCCACTACCGGCCGGCGTATCCGGCGTACCCCAGGGTCTCCACCGCCATCCAGGAGGCGATGGAGGGCGTGACGACGGGCGACACGTCCGTCGACAAGGCGGCGAGCGGCTACGACGACGCGCTCAAGGACGCCACCGACAACCAGGTCATCAAGAAGTGAACGGCGGCGACCAGCACCCATGACCGCCGCGACACCGCACGCACCGAGCGACGCGAGGGCGGCCAAGTCGCCCTCGCCCCGCCCCACTTCACCCGCGCCCGGCCGCCGAAGGCTCCCGCGCCTCCTCACCCGCCTCCTCCCCCTCACCCCCTCCGTCGCCCTGCTGCTCCTCTTCCTCGCCGGCCCGATCGCCTACTGCGCCTACATCGCCTTCACGAACCTCCAGCTCACCGGCCAGGCCCACTCCTCCTTCGTGGGCTTCGCCAACTTCCGCAAGGCGTTCGGCGACGACGAGTTCCTGAACGCCGTATGGCTGACCCTCGTCTTCACGGTCGTCTCGTCCCTCCTCGGCCAGAACACCCTGGGCCTGGCCCTCGCCGCCCTGATGCAGCGCGCCTCGAAGCCGGTCCGCACGCTCACCGGCGGGGTCGTCATCACGGCGTGGGTCCTGCCGGAGGTCGTCGCCGGCTTCCTTCTCTACGCCTTCTTCCGCCGCGAGGGCACCCTGAACGCGGTCCTGGACCTGCTTCATCTCCCGTCCCAGAACTGGCTGTTCACCCTCCCGATCCTCGCCGTGTCCTTCGCGAACGTCTGGCGTGGTACGGCCTTCTCGATGCTGGTCTACTCAGCGGCACTCAATGAAATCCCCCAGGAGATCACGGAGGCTGCCGAGGTCGACGGCGCGGGCGGCTGGCGCCGTATGTGGCACATCACCCTCCCGATGATCCGCCGCTCCATCGGCACGAACCTGATGCTCAACACCCTCCAGACGCTGTCCGTGTTCGGTCTCATCTGGGTGATGACGAGGGGCGGCCCGGGGAACAAGAGCCAGACGCTCCCGCTCTACATGTACGAACAGGCCTTCCAGAACAGCATGATCGGCTATGCCACCGCGGTCGCCCTGCTGCTGCTCGTGGTCGGCTCGCTCTTCTCCGTCGTCTATCTGCGCCTGCTGCGAACGGAGGTCTGACACCCGCCATGGCCCTCAACCTCACCCTCGCCTCCCGCCGCCGCAACCGCCGACTGGCCGCGGACACCGCCCTGTTGGCCGTCGCCGTCCTCTTCGCCCTCCCCCTCGCCTGGGTCGTCCTGTCCTCGCTGGACCCGCACGCCGACCTGAGGGTGAAGGCCCCCGACGGCCTCACCTTCGCCAACTTCGACGCGATCCTGACCTCGGACATCACCTTCACACCGCTGCTCAACAGCCTGATCCTGTGCGGCGGCGCGACGCTGCTGACCGTCGTCTGCGCGGCCCTGGCGGCGTACCCCCTCTCCCGCTTCCACTCCCGTCTGAACCGCCCCTTCCTCCTCACCATCCTCTTCGCGACGAGCCTCCCCATCACGGCGATCATGGTCCCGGTGTACGCGCTGTTCGTGCAGGTGAACCTGATCGACACGATGCAGGGCACGATCCTGTTCTTCGCCGCGTCCCAACTCCCCTTCGCCATCTGGCTGATGAAGAACTTCATGGACGGCGTGCCGAAGGAGCTGGAGGAGGCGGCGTGGACGGACGGGGCGTCGTCGATGCAGTCCCTGGCCCGGATCGTGCTGCCGCTGATGGGTCCCGGGGTGGCGGTCGTGACCGTCTTCTCGTTCGTGATGATGTGGGGGAACTTCTTCGTCCCGTTCATGCTGCTGCTGACGCCGGATCAGTTGCCGGCGAGCGTGAGCATCAATGAGTTCTTCGGGAACCGGGGGATGGTGGCGTACGGGCAGTTGGCCGCGTTCTCGATCGTCTATTCGACGCCGGTGGTGTTGTTGTATGTGCTGATCGCTCGGCGGTTGGGTGGGGGGTTCGCGCTGGGTGGAGCGGTCAAGGGGTGAGCTCCGCGGCGCGACCGGTACGCCGTGGACTTCCGGCCCTGTCCAACACCCGCTCCGGTCAGGCGGCTTGGCGTACCTTGCGCGGGTGCCCGCCACTGCGCCCACCGTTGTCGCACCGACCGCGCTGTCGCTCGAGTACCAGGCGCTACGCGCTCATCTCTGAACCGACGCCCCGGTTCGCCTCTCACCTCACTCCGGCAACACGCCCTTCCGAAACGGCTCCACCCCCACGACCCGCCTCACCCGCACCGGTTCGATCAACAACATCACCCTTCGCTCCCCCTCCAGCAACCACGGATACCGCTCCTCCCCGATGTACTTCCGCGTGAGCCGGTCCATCGCCCGCTCCGCCTCCTCGCCCTCCACGAACCGCACCACCCGCCCCCGTATCTCCACCCGGTCATAGGGGTTCTCGGCATCGTGATGCGACAGCGAGACGTTCGGATTGAGCCGCAGGTTCTGCTCCTTGACGCGCCCGATCGACGTGTTGACCATGACGTACTCACCTTCGAGGTCCGCCCACATGGGCGAGACCTGCGGAGCGCCGTCCGGCCCGACCGTCGCGAGATGCCAGAAATTCGGCGCCAGAAGGCGCTCGCGAATATGCCCCTCTACCTTGCCATTCACCTCGTACACGAAGATCACGCACCTTTCCCGCCACCCGCACGGGCGGCTCGGCGCCATCCTCGCCGTCGTGCACGTCCGGCCGACAGATGATCTCCGGTCATGCACGAAAGGCCCCTCACCCGTACCTTCCTACAATCCGTATTCCTGGCCGAACAGACCGTAGTCAGTGCACGCCGACAGCCCTACGTTGTGCCCCGTGCGCGATCCGTCACCCCACCCGAACCAAGACCGCCCGACTCCCCCCGTCCGATCCCCCCAGTCCCCCCGCTCCTCCCAGTCCGTCCCGCCCTTCAACGCCCCCGCCGCCCGCCGCCTCCGCACCGCGCTCACCATGGGCCCCGAACACGTCGCCTTCGGCCTGCGCGCCTCGTACGGGCTCCCCTACGCCACGCCCGACCTCGTCATCGCCTGGGAACGCGGGCAGCTCAACCCCACCAACTCCGAACTCACCGCTCTCGCAGGCGTGTTGTGGTGCTCCCCCGCCGAACTCCTCGGCAGGCCCCGCACCTTGCGTGAACACCGCATCGCCCGCGGCCTCGCCGCCGAGGACGTCGCCCGTACCGTCGGCCTGGAACTCCTCGCCTATCTCCACATGGAGGACCACAACACCTGGCGCGGCAACGACCGTCAGTCGGCGACCCTCGCCGACCTGCTCGACCTCTCGCTGCCCGACTTCGTCACCGTCACCGGACGCGAGGCCAAGCTCGCCGACGCCCTGCGCGGCGCGGTGACCACGCGGTGGCAGGCCTACGTCCGTCCGGTCGCCAAAATGGTGCCCCTGGACCGGCGGCTCCTGGTGGACACCCTCCAGGAGCTGCACCAGGACTACCAGGGGCAGATGGTCGCCTCACTGAGCTGGGGCGACGGCAACGCGGCGAGCGACTCCAGCGAGGCCGGGCGGGACTTCCTGGACCGGATCGTCGACCACTTCTGGGCCGCGCTCCAGGACAACACCCAGTAGCCGCACGACCGGGGAAACCTAGAAGACCGACTCCGCCTCGTCCATCCGGTCCTTCGGCACCGTCTTCAGCTCCGTGACCGCCTCCGCCAACGGCACCATCACGATCTCCGTCCCCCTCAGCGCCGTCATCCTGCCGAACTCCCCCCGGTGCGCGGCCTCCACCGCGTGCCATCCGAAGCGCGTCGCCAGCACCCGGTCGTACGCGGTCGGTACGCCGCCGCGCTGGACGTGGCCGAGAATGACCGGCTTGGCCTCCTTGCCGAGGCGCCGTTCCAGTTCGTACGCGAGTGCCGTGCCGATGCCCTGGAAGCGTTCGTGGCCGAACTTGTCGATCGCGCCATGGCCGTAGTCCATGCTGCCCTCGACGGGGTGAGCGCCCTCCGCCACGCACACGACCGCGAACTTCTTGCCGCGGGAGAAGCGCTCCTCGACCATCTTCACCAGGTCGCCCGGGTCGAAGGGGCGCTCGGGGAGACAGATGCCGTGCGCGCCCGCCGCCATGCCGGACTCGAGGGCGATCCAGCCCGCGTGCCGGCCCATGACCTCGACGACCATCACCCGCTGGTGCGACTCGGCGGTCGTCTTGAGGCGGTCCATCGCCTCCGTGGCGACCCCGACCGCCGTGTCGAAGCCGAAGGTGCGGTCCGTGGACGAGATGTCGTTGTCGATCGTCTTCGGGACGCCCACCACCGGCAGGCCCGCGTCGGACAGCATCCGCGCCGCCGTCAGCGTGCCCTCGCCGCCGATCGGGATCAGCGCGTCTATGCCGAAGGCCTCGACCATGTCCTCGGCCCGCTCGCAGGCCTCGCGCAGCCGGTCCCGCTCCAGGCGGGAGGAGCCGAGGATCGTGCCGCCGCGGGCCAGGATGCCGCTCACGGCGTTCAGGTCGAGAGTGCGGTAGCGGCTGTTCAGCAGGCCGGCGTAGCCGTCCTCGAAGCCGATGACCTCGTCGTCGTAGTTGTCGACCGCTCGGTGCACGACCGACCGGATCACTGCGTTCAGACCAGGGCAGTCGCCGCCGGCGGTGAGAACTCCGATGCGCATCGTGCTGTGTCTCCTGCTCGCTGTTGATGGCGGTGAGCCAGTGCGATTGTTTCACGTCCCGTACACGGGTGTCGCTCCCGATCTGATGGGCGCCTTAACCGTGAGCGGGGGTACTGTCAAGAGGGTTCTGCTCACCTCGGTGGGCGATTTTTGTGCAGGGACGAGAACGGAACGGAGAGCACACGTGACGCGCAGCGTGTACGTCACCGGTATCGACCGCGGCGACGGCCGCCAGGTCGTCGAGCTGGGGGTCATGGAGCTCCTGACCCGGCAGGTCGACCGGGTGGGGGTGTTCCGGCCGCTCGTCCACCACCAGCCCGACCGCCTCTTCGAGCTGCTGCGCGCCCGCTATCGGCTCTCCCAGGACCCGGCCACCGTCTACGGCATGGACTACCACGCGGCGTCCGCCCTCCAGGCCGAGCAGGGCGCGGACGAGCTGGTGTCCACGCTGGTCGACCGGTTCCATGTCGTCGCCCGCGACTACGACGTCGTCCTCGTCCTCGGCACCGACTTCGCCGACACCCAGCTCCCGGACGAGCTCTCCCTCAACGCCCGTCTCGCCAACGAGTTCGGCGCCTCCGTGATCCCGGTCGTCGGCGGCCGCAAGCAGCCCTGTGAGTCCGTGCTCGCCGAGACCCGCAACGCCTATCGCGCCTACGACGGCCTCGGCTGTGACGTCCTCGCCATGGTGACCAACCGGGTCGCCCCGGAGGACCGGGACGAGATCGTGGCCGGCCTCGACAACCGGCTCCCCGTGCCGTGCTACGTCGTCCCGGACGAGCCCGCCCTCTCCGCCCCCACCATCTCCCAGATCGGCCAGGCCCTCGGCGCCCGGGTCGTCCTCGGCGACGAATCGGGACTGGCGCGTGACGCGCTCGACTTCGTCTTCGGCGGGGCCATGCTGCCGAACTTCCTGGCCGCCCTGACGCCGGGCTGTCTGGTCGTCACTCCGGGCGACCGCGCCGACCTGGTCGTCGGCTCGTTCGCGGCGCACAGCGCCGGCACCCCGCCGATAGCCGGTGTACTGCTCACCCTGAACGAGGTGCCGAGCGAGGAGATCCTCACCCTCGCCGCCCGCCTCGCCCCGGGCACCCCCGTCCTCTCCGTGCCGGGCAACAGCTTCCCCACCGCCGCCGAACTCTTCTCCCTGGAAGGGAAGTTGAACGCGGCCACCCCGAGGAAGGCGGAGACCGCCCTCGGCCTCTTCGAGCGGTACGTCGACACGGCCGATCTCAACAAGCGCGTCTCCGCGCCGAGCAGCGACCGGCTCACCCCGATGATGTTCGAGCACAAGCTCCTGGAACAGGCCCGCTCCGACAAGCGCCGGGTCGTCCTCCCCGAGGGCACGGAGGAGCGCATCCTGCACGCCGCCGAGGTGCTCCTGCGCCGTGGCATCTGCGATCTCACCCTTCTCGGCCCGGTCGACCAGATCCGCAAGAAGGCCGCCGACCTCGGCATCGACCTCGGCGACGCCCAGCTGATCGACCCGGCGACCTCCGAACTGCGCGACTCCTTCGCCGAGCGGTACGCCGCCTTCCGCGCCCACAGGGGCGTGACGGTCGAGCTGGCCCATGACGTCGTCAGCGATGTGAACTACTTCGGGACCCTGATGGTCCAGGAGGGGTTCGCCGACGGCATGGTGTCGGGGTCCGTGCACTCCACCGCCGCCACCATCCGGCCCGCCTTCGAGATCATCAAGACCAAGCCGGACACCGACATCGTCTCGTCGGTCTTCTTCATGTGCCTCGCCGACAAGGTCCTCGTCTACGGCGACTGCGCCGTGAACCCGGACCCGAACGCCCGGCAGCTCGCCGACATCGCCATCCAGTCGGCCGCCACCGCCGAGCAGTTCGGCGTGGAGCCGCGGATCGCGATGCTGTCGTACTCGACCGGTACGTCCGGCTCGGGCGCCGACGTCGACAAGGTGCGGGAGGCCACCGAGCTCGTCCGCGAAAGGCGCCCGGACCTGAAGACGGAGGGGCCGATCCAGTACGACGCCGCCGTCGAGCCGTCCGTCGCCGCCACCAAGCTGCCGGGGTCCGAAGTCGCCGGGCAGGCAAGCGTGTTGATCTTCCCGGACCTCAACACCGGCAACAACACCTACAAGGCCGTGCAGCGTTCGGCGGGCGCGATCGCGGTCGGGCCGGTGCTGCAGGGGCTGCGCAAGCCGGTCAACGACCTCTCCCGGGGCGCCCTCGTCTCGGACATCGTCAACACCGTCGCCATCACGGCGATCCAGGCCCAGCACCCGACCGAGAAGGCACCCCTCCAGTGACCGCGTCCCGCGTCCTCGTCCTCAACTCCGGCTCGTCGTCGGTGAAGTACCAGCTCCTCGACATGCGTGACAGGGTCCGGCTGGCGGTGGGCCTCGTCGAGCGGATCGGCGAGCAGAGCTCCCGGCTCAGGCACACGCACGTCGAGAGCGGCACCACGCGTGAGTGGACCGGCCCGATCGGCGACCACGACGCCGCGCTGAAGGCCGTGGCGGAGGAGCTGGCGAAGGACGGGCTCGGCCTCGACTCTCCGGAGCTGGCCGCGATCGGGCACCGCGTCGTGCACGGCGGGAAGACCTTCACCGAGCCGACCGTGATCGACGACGCCGTCCTCGCCGAGATCGAGCGGCTGATTCCCGTCGCCCCGCTGCACAACCCCGCCAACCTCACCGGCATCCGCACCGCCCAGGCCCTGCGGCCCGACCTCCCCCAGGTCGCCGTCTTCGACACCGCCTTCCACACCACGATGCCGGAGTCGGCCGCCCGCTACGCGATCGACGTGCGGACCGCCGACGAGTACCGGATCAGACGGTACGGGTTCCACGGGACCTCGCACGCGTACGTGTCCCGGGCCACGGCCGAGCTGCTCGGCAAGGCGCCCGAGGAGGTCAACGTCATCGTGCTGCACCTCGGCAACGGGGCGTCCGCCTCCGCCGTACGGGGCGGGAAGTGCGTGGACACCTCCATGGGGCTGACGCCTTTGGAGGGGCTCGTGATGGGTACGCGGTCCGGGGACATGGACCCGGCCGTCATCTTCCATTTGATGCGTGTTGGCGGAATGTCCACGGACGAGATCGACACTCTTCTCAACAAGAAGAGCGGGCTGATCGGGCTGTGCGGTGACAACGACATGCGGGAGATACGTCGCCGGGTCGACGAGGGCGACCAAGCGGCGAAGCTCGCCTTCGAGATCTACATTCACCGTCTGAAGAAGTACATCGGCGCGTATTACGCCGTGCTCGGACGCGTGGACGCGGTCGCCTTCACAGCGGGAGTCGGGGAAAACGCGAGTCCGGTGCGGGAGGCTGCGGTGGCGGGCCTGGAGGAGCTGGGCCTGGTGGTGGACGGCGAGCTGAACGCCGTGCGCGGCGACGAGCCACGGCTGATCTCGCCCGCGTTCGCGCGCGTGGCCGTGGCCGTGGTGCCGACCGACGAGGAACTGGAGATCGCGACACAGACCTACGCACTGGTCGGAAACGAAGGCTGAGGAATACACCGGAGTAACACGCCTGAGCGCACTTCCGCCCATTTGTATCTTCCGCCAGACGGAATATTCCGTAGGGAAACAAACCGATAGGATCGTCTCCATGCGCCGTTCGAAAATCGTCTGTACTCTCGGCCCCGCGGTCGACTCCCACGAAATGCTGGTCTCGATGATCGAGGCCGGAATGAACGTGGCCCGGTTCAACTTCAGCCATGGCACGCACGCCGAGCACCAGGGGCGGTACGACCGCGTCCGTGCCGCCTCCAAGGAGACCGGCCGGGCCATCGGTGTCCTCGCCGACCTGCAGGGCCCGAAGATCCGTCTGGAGACCTTCGCCGAGGGCCCGGTCGAGCTCGAGCGGGGTGACGAGTTCGTCATCACGACCGAGGACGTCCCCGGCGACAAGCAGATCTGCGGTACGACCTACAAGGGCCTGCCCGGTGACGTCGACCGCGGCGACCAGATCCTGATCAACGACGGCAACGTCGAGCTGAAGGTCCTGGACGTCGAGGGCCCGCGGGTGAAGACGATCGTCATCGAGGGCGGTGTCGTCTCCGACCACAAGGGCATCAACCTGCCCGGCGCGGCCGTCAACGTGCCGGCGCTGAGCGAGAAGGACGTGGAGGACCTCCGCTTCGCCCTCCGCATGGGCTGCGACATGGTCGCGCTGTCCTTCGTGCGGGACGCCAAGGACGTGGCCGACGTCCACAAGGTGATGGACGAGGAGGGCCGCCGGGTCCCCGTCATCGCCAAGGTGGAGAAGCCGCAGGCGGTGGACAACATGGAGGGCGTCGTGATGGCGTTCGACGCCGTCATGGTGGCCCGTGGCGACCTGGCCGTCGAGTACCCGCTCGAGAAGGTCCCCATGGTGCAGAAGCGGCTCATCGAGCTGTGCCGCCGCAACGCCAAGCCGGTGATCGTGGCGACCCAGATGATGGAGTCGATGATCACCAACTCCCGCCCCACGCGCGCCGAGGCGTCCGATGTCGCCAACGCGATCCTGGACGGCGCGGACGCGGTCATGCTGTCGGCGGAGTCGAGTGTGGGCGCGTACCCGGTCGAGACGGTCAAGACCATGTCGAAGATCGTCACCGCGGCCGAGCAGGAGCTGCTGAGCAAGGGCCTGCAGCCGCTCGTCCCCGGCAAGAAGCCGCGTACGCAGGGTGGTTCGGTCGCCCGTGCCGCGTGCGAGATCGCCGACTTCCTCGGCGGCCGCGGCCTGGTCGCCTTCACACAGTCCGGCGACACGGCCCGCCGTCTCTCGCGCTACCGCGCACAGCCGCCGATCATCGCCTTCACCACGGACGAGAACACCCGCAACCAGCTGACGCTCAGCTGGGGTGTGGAGTCGCACGTGGTGCCGTTCGTGAACAGCACCGACGAGATGGTCGACATGGTCGACCAGGAGATCGCCAAGATCAACCGCTTCAACCCGGGCGACATCGTCATCATCACCGCCGGCTCGCCCCCCGGCGTCCCCGGCACCACCAACATGCTCCGCGTCCACCACATCGGCGGCGGCAGCGGCAGCAACTGACGGGCCCGTAAAGGCTCTTGTACGGCGCTGAGGGCGCCCCCTGGATCAGGGGGCGCCCTCAGTTTGTGCGCGGCTCCCGGATGGGCCTGTGGTGGTGCTCAGCCGGTTCCGTCGGTCGTGTAGACGTGCATCCCGGGCACGTGCAGGGTGCCGCCGAACTGGCCGGCCTGGACGACCTTGACGTTGGTGAAGTAGATCAGCGGGATGTTCAGCGGCGGCGGGTTGTCGGGGCTGAACGTGATCGGGATCAGACCGAACAGGTTCCCGGAGATGGACTCCGTGTACATCGTGGTGTCGCCGCCCCGGATCGTGGACGTCGACCCCGAGGCGGCCTGGACGTGGTACGTCTTGCCCTGCTGCTTGTCCTTGACCGTCTGGTGCAGGTCGCCGATGTCGGTGCCGCCGGAGATGACGTACTTCAGCACCTTCTTGGTGGTGCCGCTGGCCGTCTTCACCTCGACGATGCCCTGGTAGTCGGCGCTCTTGAGGAGCAGCGAGCTGGCGCTCAGGTACCAGGGGTCGTCCGCCACCGCCACCTTGTTGTCGACGCCGCTGACGTCGTCCGTGGCGGCCGGGCAGTCGGCCGCGGACGTGCTGGAGCTCGCCGACGGGCTCGCGGAGGACGTGGCGGCGGCCGCGGCCTTCGCGGCGGCCTCGGTGGCGCTGTCGGCCGCCTTGGTCGCCGTGTCGGTCGTGTCCTTCACGGCCTTGGTCGCCGTGTCGGTGACCGTCTTCGTCGTGTCCTTGACGGTGTCGGACACGCTCGAGCCGGAGGAGTCGCTCGACGACGCGGAGGCCGACGGCGTCGGGCTCGCGCTCGTCGAGGAGCTGGAACCCGACGTGCTGGAGCCGGTGAAGATGCCGGAGATCGCGTTGCCGATGTCGTCCAGCAGACCGCCGCTGGTGCTGCTCGCGGACGCAGAGGGGGTCGGCGTGGCGGTGTCGCTGCCCGACGTGCTCTCCGACGCGGACGGCGACGGCGTCGCCTTGCCGTCGGAACCTGAATCCGACGAACCGGTCTTGCCGGAGTCGGAGCTCGTGTCCGAGGAGTCCTTGGACGTGTCCGCGGACGCCGAGGGCGAGGGCGTCGCCGTGTCGGCCGAGTCGTCGGACGCCGAGGCGGAGGCCGACGGCGAGGCCGAGGAGTCCAGGGCGGTGACACAGTCCTTGTACTCGTCCGCGGTCAGGCTCTTCGCGGACGAGGAGCCACCGCTGTCGGCGAGCGCGAGCGAGGACGTGAAGCCCATGCCCATGAGGACCGCCGTCGGCATCGCCACTGTGGCTATCGCCTTGCCGGCCGGCATGTGGAACCGGGTGAACAGCGGCTTCTTGGGTGCCGCATGGCGCGGCCCGGTTCTCACACGGGACTCGTCCACATCAGTCCCGTGGGTCACCTCGTCAGCCGGCACTGTGCCTCCCGTTCGCCCCGTTGTTGGCCGGGCTCGTTCCTGACAGATCGTTCGGCTCGCCCACCACGGGCTTGAGGATCGTGGTGTCCGGGTCCAGGGCTCCGGGGGCGTCACCCGTTCCCGTGGTGTCCTGCTGGGCCGGCTCCTCGGCGGGCGGCGCGCCCGGGGCCCATGCCACGGCCATCGCGCCGCCGACGAGGGCGAACAGGAAGCCGATCAGGAAGCCGCCGAGGTTGGACACCGGGATGGACACGAGGCCCAGCAGGATCGCCGCGATACCGGCGAAGGTCCGCACGTGCTTCTGGAACCAGAGACTGAAGCCCAGAACGACGAGCAGTACGCCGATGATCAGGGACCCGGCGCCCGCGGTCGTCGCCATCGCCAGCGTCAGGTGGCCCACCTGCAGGTGGGCGTAGGGGAAGTACGCGATGGGAAGTCCGGCGATCATGACGAACAGACCGGCCCAGAACGGCCGTGTGCCCCGCCAGGCGCGGAACTGCGCCCTGCGGCGGCTGAACTGGCCGACGGGGACGGCAGGAGTCTCGGCGCTCATGGAAAACAGCTCCCTGGTGCGGCGTTGCTGTGGTGATGGTGCTGTGGTGGTGAGTTGTACTGCGTGTGAAGAAGGTGCGGGAAGGTGGACGGGCGGGGGCGCCTTCGGCTCCCCCGCCCGTTCACCGAGTGCCTAGTAGCACTCGTGCGTACCCGTCTGCACGGACATCTTCAGTCCGCTCAGCTTGAAGGTTCCGGCGGTGGTGGCCCACGCCGTCTGCTTCACGTCGCTCAGCGAGGCGTGCTCGGCCTGCTGCGCGAACCCGTACGGGTTGGCCGTGTCACCGCTCTTGATGCCCGGACCCTTGCTGGCGTCCTTGGCGGCCACACCGATGTCGATGTTCGTGAACGTCGCGTCGGCGCTCAGGTCATCGAGGTCGATGTACAGGTTGTCGGCCTGGACCGGCGTGTCACCGCCGCCCGCCTTCAGCACCAGGCTGACGGACCCGAGTATCGGGATGTTCGGGGTGACGACCGACTGGCACAGGTTCTTGATGCTCGCGGACTTGAACGCCGAGACCGCGACCGGGTGAACCGTCTTCTTGCCGTCGAGGGTGTACCCCGAGTCAAGGGCTCCGTACTGCGAGAAGCCATCGCCTTCCAGCTGGTCGGCCGTGACCTTGAACTGCTGGCCGGACACGCTGAACGACGCGGCGAGAGCGCCCTGCGCGAGGGCGACACCTATCGCGGCCGTAGCGGCGACGCTGGGCACCATGACCACAGCGAACCGCTTCCATCTGGTCCCGCCACGCACCTGGGACTCCATATTTCCTCCTTCTCGGACGTACATCTCCTGACCCTGACTGCAACCTGTCGGCGGCTCAGCCGGGCAGGGATGGGAGAAGTGCTACGTCCTCGGAAAGGAGAGCGCCCGCACTCGGAGGCGCTGAAACCGCGCACCGATCACCGGCGATCACCCCCGAGCGACAACCACTGGTCGCGCCTGACACGCATCACGCACAACCTTGCTGGACAGGCTCCGCCGAGTGGGCGAAGACCCCCCTGTCCAAGAGCCGGCACCACGGGCGCCGTCTCTACTCGGTGGGGACCCAGGAACTCCCGCGGCCCGACCGGCTGTCGGGGTACGGGAATGGACCGAGCGTCGCCGATCGTGGTGCATTCTCGCCGCCGACACAAGGGGCTTCGTTACTGGGTAGTAACGGCCGGATAACCGAAGGACGACCCACAGGTCTCGGACGGCGACGCAGGGTGCGGAACAGGGGGTGGACAAAGCTATTGATCGTTGGACAGAAACCGACAGATCAACGCCCGTAACTTACTCGCAGTAACAGTGGCCGCGATTACCAAGATTTGGTAAAGCGCGGCCGCAGTGGAGCTACGTCGGCAAATCTTTCACTCGGGCATCACATGCGGTGACGTTTACGGGCTGGTCAGAACAGCGCCCGCGCGAGCGCCCGCCGGGCCGCCGCCACACGCGGATCATCCGCCCCAACGACCTCGAAAAGCTCCAGCAGTCGCAGACGTACCGTGTCCCGGTCGTCACCCGCCGTGCGCTGGACGGTGTCGATGAGCCGCCCGAAGGCGTCCTCGACATGACCGCCGACCAGATCCAGGTCCGCCGCGACGATCTGCGCCTGTACGTCGGCCGGCTTCTCGGCCGCGTCCCGGCGCACCTGCTGCGGGTCGAGCCCCTGCACCCGCTGCAGCAACTCGGCCTGCGCGAGCCCGAGTTTGGCCTCCGGGTTGCCCGGGTCGTCGCTCAGCACGTTCTTGTACGCCTGTACGGCACCGCCGAAGTCCCCGGAGTCCAGGGCGCGTACGGCGGCTTCGAGCAGGGCGTCGTACGGTCCGACGGGCGCCGACTCGGCCTCCGCCTGGCCGCCGCCCGGCTCGGCGTCCGGGTCAACCGTCAGGCCCGTCAGGCCGAATCGCTGCTCGGCGACCTGCACCAGCTGGTCGAGGGTCTGCCGGATCTGCTGCTCGCCGGCGGCCCCCTGGAAGAGCGGCAGCGCCTGCCCCGCCACGACCGCGAACACGGCCGGAATCCCCTGGATCCCGAACTGCTGCATCAGCATCTGGTTCGCGTCGACATCGACCTTGGCGAGCAGGAAGCGCCCGTCGTACTCGACGGCGAGCCGCTCCAGTACGGGGCTCAACTGCTTGCAGGGCTCGCACCACTCGGCCCAGAAGTCGATGACGACGGGCACCTCGGTGGACCGCTGCAGGACATCGCGCTCGAAGGAGGCCTCGTCGACGTCGATCACCAGATCGGCCGGGGAGACGGCTCCCGGGCCGCCGCCCTGCCGGGCGGCCTCGGCGCGCGCCTGCTCCGCCTTCGCCTTGGCCTCCTGGGCCGCCTTCACCGCGGCGAGGTCGACGACTCCGCTCATGGACATGTTCCGTGGCTGCATGCGTCTATCCTCCCCCGTGAGCGCGCGTGCGCGAAAAACGTTGTGAAAGTCGGTCGAACTGTTCGGCGCCGGGTCCCCACCCCACGCCACCCCAGCGGTTTCGCTACGAGTCGTAGCGTAATGGCACTGGGTGCCTCCGGGACACCACCCCCCGGTGATCTCCCTCACTGCATCACACGAACCGCCCGTTATGGTCATGGGATGCAGAGCCGCATCCCCGCCCCACGCGCCACCGGACGCCCCCGCAGCGCCGAGGCGGACACCGCGATCCTGGCGGCCACCCGGGAGGCCCTGGTCGAGCTGGGCTGGTCCAAACTCACCCTGGGAGACGTCGCGGCACGGGCCGGGGTTGCAAAGACGACCCTCTACCGCCGCTGGTCCGGCAAGAACGAACTGGTCGTCGACGCGGTCGCCGAACTCTTCGACGAACTGACCCTCCCCGACCGCGGCAGCCTCTCCGCCGACATCGAGGGCGTGGTCCTCCAGTTCGCGGCGATCCTGGCCCGCCCCGAGGCCGCGAGCGGTCTGATGGCGGTGGTGGCGGAGTCGACCCGCGACGACGCCCTGCGCGAACGCATCCGCACCTCGATCGTGGAACGCCAGAAGCGCCTGGTCCTGGAGGGCCGTCGCCGCGCCGAGGAACGCGGCGAACTGCTCCCGGAGAAGAACCCGTTCGAGTCCGCCCGCGCGATCGACCTGATCTTCGACGTGGTCGCGGGCGCGGTGGTCCACCGTGCCCTGGTGAGCGGACACCCGGCGGACGAGGACTGGGTCCGCGACTTCACGGCACTGCTCCTCGGCGGTCTCGGAGCCGGCAGCCGGCAGCCGTAGCGGCGTTCCGGTGCTACGACGCCGGGCTCGCCGGCGGGACGCCGATGACCGCGTCGGCGTACAGGACCCGGACGCTCCTGCCGAAGTAGGCGCTGTAGGAGATCTGGGGGGTGTAACCGCCGGTGTGGTACCCGCCGATGACCCCGATCACCGCCCAGCCGCCCGGCCACGGCACCAGCATCGGTCCGCCGCTGGTGCCGTCCACGAACGCGTCGCAGGCGATGCGCGGGTAGCTGCCCGGCTCGGCGGGGTCGTCGCTGTCCCAACGGGTGGTCCGGCTCCAGCACTCCAGCGGCTTCTCGGCCCCTCCCGGGTAGCCGATCATCCGCACGGGGGCGTGCCGGTACCCGGTGCCGGTGAGCAGCTGTACCCCGCCGGTCGCCTCCTCCAGCGGCGTTCCGTCCTGGTTGGGCTCGGTGACGGCGAAGCCGTAGTCGTACTCGGCACCCGCGTGCTCCCCCAGGTCGTAGTACTCCTGCGGGACGTAGACGCCGTTCGCGCGGACCGGGAAGACACCGAACGGCTTCCGTCCGTCGTGGTACTGCGGCACGAAGGCCAGGTTGCGGCGCGGGGAGGCGCCGGAGTAGCCCCGCAGACAGTGGCCGGCGCTCAGCACCAGGTCACGCCCGGGGCTGCGGACCACGGAACCGCTGCAGGTGCGCCCGGTGCCGCTGACGTCGGTCCAGAAGAAGGTTCCGGCCTGGGGCATGCCGTCGAAGCTGTGGCTGGGCGGGATGTACTCGCCCGGCCGGGGACCGTCCACCGCCGAGGAGTCGGTGGAGGAAAGGGCGGCGCCGGCCGAGGAGACGGCGCCGGCGGAGACCGAGTCCGTCTCCAGGCCAACACCGGCGGAGTCCGCCTCCGGGCCCGTGTCGATGGGCAGCGCGGCCGTCAGCCGGGCCGCGCTCCAGTAGGCGTCGAGCCGCGCGGCGACCGGGTTCACCGGAGCCGGACCGCCATGGGCGGCCGCGACCGGGGCGAGGGCGGCACACGGCAGCAGGGCCACCGCGACGGCGACGGCCGCGCGGGCCACCCTGGGTCTGAAAAGCCTACGCACCGTCAGTTCCCCTGAGGATCGGCGGAGTCGACGGGCCGATGGTATGCACGGGAACGATCGCGGAGAAGACGGCGGATCACATTTCCGTCACGCCCCCGCGGCGGTCATCAGAACCCGGCCGGCTCGGTGTACACTCCCCACTCGTCCCGCAGGACTCCACAGATCTCGCCCAGGGTCGCCTCGGCGCGTACGGCGTCCAGCATGGGCCCGATCATGTTCGCGCCCGAGCGGGCGGCGCCGAGCATGCCGTCCAGGGCGGCCCGGACACCGGCCTCGTCCCGCCCGGCCTTACGGGTGCCAAGCGCCCGTACCTGCTCCCGCTCGACCTCGTGGCTGACCCGCAGGATCTCCAGGTCACCGGTGACGGACCCGTGGTGGACGTTCACACCGACGACCCTCTTGTCGCCCTTCTCCAGGGCCCGTTGGTACTGGAAGGCCGACTCGGCGATCTCGCCGGTGAACCAGCCGTCCTCGATCCCGCGCAGGATGCCGGAGGTGATGGGTCCGATCGGGTGCTGTCCGTCGGGGTGTGCCCGCAGCCCCCGCTCCTTGATCTGCTCGAAGATCTTCTCCGCATCCGCCTCGATCCGGTCCGTCAGCTGCTCCACGAACCACGAACCCCCCAGCGGATCGGCCACGTTGGCGACCCCGGTCTCCTCCATGAGCACCTGCTGGGTCCGCAGCGCGATCTCCGCGGCCTGCTCGCTGGGCAGGGCCAGGGTCTCGTCGAGGGCGTTGGTGTGCAGCGAGTTGGTCCCGCCAAGCACGGCGGCCAGCGCCTCCACGGCCGTACGCACCACGTTGTTGTACGGCTGCTGGGCGGTCAGCGAGACTCCGGCGGTCTGCGTGTGGAAGCGCAGCCACTGCGCCTTCTCGGACTTGGCCCCGTAGACGTCCCGCATCCACCGCGCCCAAATGCGCCGCGCCGCACGGAACTTGGCGATCTCCTCGAAGAAGTCGACGTGCGCGTCGAAGAAGAAGGAGAGGCCGGGGGCGAACACGTCCACGTCCAGCCCGCGGCTGAGCCCCAGCTCCACGTACCCGAACCCGTCGGCCAGCGTGTAGGCCAGCTCCTGCGCGGCCGTGGCCCCCGCCTCACGGATGTGGTACCCGGAGACGGACAGCGGCTTGTACGCGGGAATCCCGGCGGCGCAGTACTCCATCAGGTCGCCGATCAGCCGCAGATGGGGCTCCGGCTGGAAGAGCCACTCCTTCTGCGCGATGTACTCCTTGAAGATGTCGGTCTGGAGCGTGCCGTTGAGCACCCCCGGATCGACCCCCTGCCGCTCGGCGGCGACGAGATACATGCAGAAGACGGGGACGGCCGGCCCGCTGATGGTCATGGAGGTCGTCACATCCCCCAGCGGGATGTCCTTGAACAGCACCTCCATGTCGGCGGCGGAGTCGATGGCCACCCCGCAGTGCCCGACCTCACCGAGCGACCGTGGATCGTCGGAGTCCCTCCCCATGAGGGTCGGCATGTCGAAGGCGACGGACAGCCCGCCACCCCCGTTGCCGAGGATCATCTTGTACCGCTCGTTGGTCTGCTCGGCGTTCCCGAACCCGGCGAACTGCCGGATCGTCCACGTCCGCCCCCGATAGCCGGTCGGATACAGTCCGCGCGTGAACGGGAACTCCCCCGGCCACCCGATCCGCTCGAACCCCTCGTACGCATCCCCTTCCCGGGGCCCGTACACCGGCTCAACGGGATCCCCGGAGAGCGTCGTGAAGTCGGCGTCGCGCTTGCGCGCACTGTCGTACCGGGCCTGCCAGCGACGGCGGCCCTCCTCGATGGCGTCAGCGTCCATACCTCAAATTTACTAGGACGTCCTAGTAAATGTCGATGCCCGACGCGCCGCGGCTGGTGTGACGGGCCGCCGCACGGGGGCCGTGCGGCGGTGGGTTACGCCTTGGCTACCGCCGGTACGTCCTCGGCGACCGCGGCCTCCAGCTCATGGGTGACCTTGCGCTCGACGAAGAAGGCGGCCGTGGGAATCGTCCCCGCGAGCAGGACCCAGAGCTGCTTGCCGACCGGCCACTTCGCCTTGGAGCCCAGGTCGAAGGCGAAGACCAGGTAGATCACGTAGAGCCAGCCGTGCGCGATGGCGACGACGCGGGTGAAGTCCGCGGCGCCGTCGATGTCCAGGCCGTACTTGGCGATCATGCTCAGGCACAGCAGGACCAGCAGCACACCGGTGACATAGGCCAGGACGCGGTAGCGGGTCAGCACGCTCTTCTTCATGGCGTCGAGCGTAACCGCCCGTTCCGGGAGATCTTGGACCGGGTCGCCCCGGGCCGGGATCACTCCTCGTCGAAGTCGCTCGCCGCCACCCGCAGTGGCCGCAGCATCGCGAAGATCTCCCCGCACTCCTCGGCGTCGTAGACCCCGAGGCCGAAGTCCATCGCCATCAGGTCCCGGGTGGCCGCCTCGACGACCTCGCGGCCCTTGTCGGTGATGGAGGCGAGGGTGCCGCGGCCGTCGTTGGGGTTGGGGCGCTTGGCCACCAGGCCCGACTTCACCAGGCGGTCGACGGTGTTGGTCACCGAGGTCGGGTGGACCATCAGCCGCTCGCCGATCTTGGACATCGTCAGCTCGCCCTCCTTGGAGAAGGTGAGCAGCACCAGCGCCTCGTACCGTGCGAACGTGAGCTCGTACGGCTTGACCACCGCGTCGACCTCGGCGAGCAGGATCTGGTGCGCGCGCATGATCGAGGTGATGGCCGCCATGGACGGCACGTTCCCCCAGCGCTGCTTCCAGAGTTCGTCGGCGCGGGCGATGGGATCGAAGGGAAGACTGAGCGGCTTCGGCACGCCCTCGACCTTACCGGCCGGTCACATGCTGGTCAGCCCCGTCTCGTCTTTCGGTCCGGCGGCTTCGAGCGCGAGCAGTACACGGCACAGCGGCCAGCGCCATCCCCACCCCCGCTCGGGGATGCCTGCGGCGCAGCTGCGGGTTGGGTGGGGGCTGGTGTAGCGCCTAGGGGTGGGTTGTGGGTCGGGGCCGGGGCGGGGGGTGTCCGTCCTCGGTCGGGCGGTGCTGTGGCTCAAGAGGGCACCGGGTGACGGACGCCCGCCGCTGCGGGCGGACACC